>CAYPZP010000013.1:0-34301 GCA_964415285.1 uncultured Halomonas sp.
CGAACGGGCAGACCAGGTCGATGACCTTGATTCCGGTTTCCAGCAGCTCGTTGCTCGCCGCCTGTTCCTCGAAGCTCGGCGGCTTGCGATGGATCGGCATGCGCTCCTGCTCGCCGATGTCGCCCATTTCATCGATGGGGTTGCCCATGACGTCCATGATCCGACCCAGGGTTTCCTTGCCCACCGGAACGGTGATGGCCTCACCGGTATTGTTGACCGAAAGGCCGCGCTTGAGGCCATCGGTCGAGCCCAGTGCGATGGTGCGCACGACACCGTCGCCCAGCTGCTGCTGGACCTCGAGCATGATGTTGCCTTCCTCGATGATCAGCGCGTCGTACACGCGCGGCACGTTGTCGCGCTCGAACTCCACGTCGACCACGGCGCCGATAATCTGGACAATCTTACCCTTGCTCATCAGTCAAACCTCGTTTCAGTTTTCCGGGGTCCGAGCACGAACCCGCGTGTTTTTCCAAATTCCTTGCGCTGGGCCCGATCAAACCGCGGCGGCACCGCTGACGATCTCGGACAGCTCCTGCGTGATCGCCGCCTGACGCGCCTTGTTGTAGGCGAGGTTCAGTTCGTCGATCAGGTTGTTCGCGTTATCGGATGCGTTCTTCATCGCGACCATGCGCGCGGCGTGTTCGCTGGCCAGGTTTTCCATGGTCGCGTTGTAGATCAGCGACTCGATGTAGCGCACCAGCAAGTCGTCGAGCAGCGATTGCGGATCGGGCTCGTAGATGTAATCCCAGTACTGGAGCATCGGTTCTTCGCTGGTTGCCGGAAGCGGCAGAACCTGATCGACGGTCACGCGCTGGGTCATCGTGTTGATGAAATTGTTGTAGCAGACGTAGAGTTCGTCGATCGTCTCTTCGCGATACCCGTCCAGCATGACCTTGATCGAACCGATCAGCTGCTCGATCTGCGGTTGCTCGCCCAGGTCCTGGACCGCTGCGGCGATCTCGACCCGGATGTTCTTGAAGAACTGCTGCGCCTTGCGCCCGATCAGCACCAGGCTGACCTCGCGCCCGGCCTCCTGGTGCGCGCGGAAATCCTTGAGCAACTGGCGGAACATGTTGTTGTTCAGACCGCCGCACAGGCCACGATCGCTCGAAATCACGATGTAGCCCACGCGCTGGACCGTTTCGCGACGCTCGGTGAACGGGTGGCGATACTCGGGATTGGCATGCGCCAGGTGGCCGATGGCTTGCCGGATCATCCGCGCATACGGGCGCGATGCCTGCATCCGGTCCTGCGCCTTGCGGATCTTCGAAGCCGAGACCATTTCGAGCGCGCGCGTCACCTTGCGCGTGTTCTTGATGCTCTTGATCTGGCCTACGATTTCCTTGGATCCACTCATTCGATTACTCCCGAATACCTATTCCGTTGCGACGGCCTGGCGCTTCACTTCAATCGGCGATCGATGTGATGCATTGCGCGCGTTGGCAAGGCTTGAGGCGCGACTGACCGCGGAGCGCACTTTCAGGTGCGTGCGCATTCAGGCGTGCCGAAAACGCAGCCAGCGCGTGCAAGGCGCGCCTCGATCACCAGCTGCCCGTCTTCTTGAACTCATCGAGCGCCTGCTTCATTTCCCCGGCCAGCTCGTCGTTCCAGTCGCCGGTTTCATTGATCCGTTTCATCAGGTCGGCGTGCTCGTTGCTCATGAAATCGCGAAGCGCGTTTTCGAACGGCACGACTTCCTTCAGCGGCAGATCGTCGAGGTAGCCTTCGTTGCCGGCGAACAGGCTCACGGCCATTTCGGCCACCGACAGCGGCGAATACTGCTTCTGCTTCATCAGCTCGGTGATCCGCTCACCGCGCTCGAGCTGCTTGCGGGTGGCCTCGTCGAGATCGGAAGCGAACTGCGAGAAGGCGGCCAGCTCGCGGTACTGGGCCAGCGCCAGGCGGACCCCGCCGCCGAGCTTCTTGACGATCTTGGTCTGGGCCGCGCCGCCGACACGAGACACCGACAATCCGGCGTTGATGGCCGGCCGGATCCCGGCGTTGAACAGGTCGGTCTCGAGGAAGATCTGACCGTCGGTGATGGAGATCACGTTGGTCGGCACGAAGGCGGAGACGTCGCCGGCCTGGGTCTCGATAATGGGCAGCGCGGTCAGCGAGCCGGTCTGGCCCTTGACCTCGCCGTTGGTTGCCTTCTCGACGTAGTCGGCGTTGACGCGCGCGGCGCGCTCGAGCAGGCGCGAGTGGAGATAGAAGACGTCGCCGGGATAAGCTTCGCGGCCCGGCGGGCGCTTGAGCAGCAGCGATACCTGGCGATAGGCCCAGGCCTGCTTGGTCAAATCGTCGTAGACGATCAGCGCGTCTTCCCCGCGATCGCGGAAATACTCACCCATGGCGCAGCCGGCATACGGCGCGATGTACTGCATGGCCGCGGAATCCGAAGCGTTTGCGGCCACCACGATGGTGTGTTCCATGGCGCCGTGCTCCTCGAGCTTGGCGACCACGTTGGCCACCGAGGAGGCCTTCTGGCCGACGGCGACGTAGATGCACTTGATGCCGGTGCCCTTCTGGTTGATGATCGCGTCGATCGCCACCGCCGTCTTGCCGGTCTGGCGGTCGCCGATGATCAGCTCGCGCTGGCCGCGGCCGATTGGCACCATCGCATCGATCGATTTCAGGCCGGTCTGGACCGGCTGCGAAACCGATTCGCGCGTAATCACGCCGGGCGCGATCTTCTCGATCGGCTCGGAAGTCTGCGCCTCGATCGGTCCGGCACCGTCGATCGGCTCGCCGAGTGCGTCGACGACGCGACCGAGCATGGCTTCACCGACCGGCACCTGGAGGATCCTGCCGGTGCAGCGGGCCGTGTCGCCCTCGCGAAGGTGTTCGTAGTCGCCGATGATGACCACGCCGACCGAGTCGCGCTCCAGGTTCAGCGCAAGGCCGTAGGTATCGCCGGGAAACTCGATCATTTCACCCTGCATGGCGTCGGCAAGCCCGTGAATCCGGCAGATGCCGTCGGAAACGCTGACGATGGTGCCTTCGTTGCGGGCCTCAGAGACCACGTCGAACTGCTCCACGCGCTTGCGGATCAGTTCGCTGATTTCAGTCGGGTTGAGTGTCTGCTGCATGGCTTGGTTACTCGTGAGTTCTAGTGCGTTTCCGCAGTTTTCTTGAATTCGGAGGTGCTGTTATCGCACCAGGCGATGCTCCAGGCGTTCCAGGCGACCGCGCACGCTGGCATCGATCACCTTGTCGCCGGCGCGCACGACCAGCCCGCCGATGAGCTCGTCGTCGACATCCGTTTCGAGTTCGATCTCGGTGCCGAACCGGGCCTGGAGCCGCTCGGCGAGGCGCTCGATCTGCTCGGGCTTCATTTCCACGGCCGATGTGACGTTGACCTTCAGGCGCTGTTCGCTGGCGCGGCGCTGCTGCTCGAACTGCTCGGCGATCTCGGGCAGCAACGGCAGCCGCCGGTAGTGCAACAAGACCTTGATGAAACCGTTGAACGACGAGTCGGCCGCGTCTCCGAGCACATCCTCGAACAACGACGTCATCTGTTCTTCGGTGACCTGCGGATGCCCGATCACGCGTTGCATCAGATCGTCCTTGACCGCAGCCGCTGCCAGCGACAGCGCCCGGCTCCATTGATCGACGCGCCCGGCGTCGCGGGCGAGCTCGAAGGCCGCTCTTGCGTAGGGGCGCGCCAGCGTGGGTTCGGCGAGCATGGCGGATCAGAGCTCCGTGGTCAGCTGATCGATCAGCTTGCGATGGCGGTCGGCGTCGAGCTCCTGCTCGATCACCCGCTGCGCACCGGCGATGGTGAGCTCGGCCAGCTTGCCGCGCAACGCTTCACGCGCCTGGTTCGCAGCCAGCTTGATCTCGGCTTCGGCCGAGGCCACCTGGCGATCGCGTTCGGCGAGCGCCTCCTGCTTGGCCTGTTCGACGATTTCGTTGCCGCGCTTGCTGGCGTTCTCGATGATGTCGCCGGACTTGGCCCTGGCGTCGCGGATGATCTGTTCGGCTTGCTCACGCGCTTCGTCGAGTTCCTGCTCGGCCTTGTCGGACTGGGCAAGCCCCTCGGCGATCTTCTGACGCCGCTCTTCCATGGCTTGCGTCAGCGGCGGCCAGACATATTTCATCGTGACGAGGACCAGCACCAGGAAGGTGCCGGCCTGACCGACCAGGGTGCCTATAGAGACATCCATATCAAGTTTCCTGCGTTCGAATCAGTTTGATTGGATTACCGCAACTCGAAGCGGTCAGCCCGTGATCGGCGTCAGCAGCGGGTTGGCGAACAGCAGCAGCGCGGCGAAGGCGACGCCGATGATCGACAGCGCGTCGAGCAGACCGGCAACGATGAACATCCGGACCTGCAGCATGCCGACCAGTTCGGGCTGTCGCGCGGCGCCTTCGAGGAACTTGCCGCCCAGCAGGGCGAATCCGATACCGGTACCGAGGGCGGCCGACGCGAAAATCAGGCCGACGGCGATTGCGGTGTTGGCCTGGACTGTTGCGATGAGTGCTTCCACTTTTCTATCTCCTGGAGTAGTACTTGGTTCCGAAAATCAAACGATGGTTGAACAGATCAATGCTCTTCATAGGCCAACGACAGGTACACGATCGTCAGCGTCATGAAAATGAATGCCTGTAGCGGGATGACGAGGATATGGAAGATCGCCCACGCGCCACCGGGGATGAACTGGATCCACCACGGCAGCATCGCGATCAGGATGAAGATCAGCTCGGCGGCGTACAGGTTGCCGAACAACCGCATCGCGAGCGAAACCGGCTTGGCGACCAGCTCGACGATGTTGAGCACGATATTGGCCGGCCACAGGAGCGGGTTCTTGCCGAACGGATGGAACAGCAGTTCCTTGCCGTAGCCGGCAATGCCCTTGCCCTTGACGCTGTAGATGACGATCAGCGCCAGCACCGAAAGCGACAGCGCGAACGGCGCATTGATGTCGGCCGACGGCACCACGCGCAGGTAGTCCAGTCCGAACACCTGGTAGGCGAGCAGCGGCAGGTAATCCACCGGCACCAGGTCCATCAGGTTCCACAGGAAAACCCAGAAGAAGATCGTCAGCGCCAGCGGCGCAACGAACTCGCGCGGGCCGTGAAAGGACTCGCGCACCGAGTTGTCGACGAACTCGACGCACACCTCGACGAAATTCTGCAGCTTGCCGGGCACGCCGGCGGTGGCGCGGCGTGCGCCGAGCCAGAACAGGAACACCAGCCCGATCCCGAGCACGATCGAGAAGAACAACGTGTCGAGATGGAACGTCCAGAGCCCTTCACCGGCAGCCAGATGCTGGAGATGGTGCGAGACGTATTCGGTCGGGGACGAACCCGCTGCTGCGACTACTGAAACCACAATTCAAGCCGTCCTTATTACTCGTCGTCCAAAGCGCGCTTCTGTCCGTCATTGCGGCCGACCCGGACCAGCGCAACCCAATAGGCCACCAGGGTGACCCCATAGCCGGCCAGCACCGGCACGAACCACTGGCTGAAGACCGCGGCGACGATGAAGAAGAACACGACCGCCAGCACCAGCTTCAGCATCATGCCCCGGCGAAACGCCGAGACCATCGCGGCTGCATCCGCGTCCGGCGGAAGCATCGCGGTCCTGAGCGCCGAGGCCGCGGTCAGCACGATTCCGACGCCCGCGCCGGCAAGAACCGCCAACGCTGCGTCGACCCCGCCGACCAACCCGCCGGCGACTGCCGCCGTGACGCCCAGCAGGGCCTGCAGGCGAAGCAGCCAGACCGTGGTGCGCGCAAAGTGGGCCGAATCGTCTTCGGCCGGGCGCACGCCGGTCTTCGCGGAATCGGTCGACACGGCCTCAATCCGTCCCTTCGGCGCGTCAAAAATCAAGCGGCTCACAACAATTCGCGAGCCGCAAAGCCGCGAAAGTATAGCAGAAGGGGCGCGGCTCTGGAGCAATTTGCTTGCGACGTCTGCGCATCCGGGGTCTCCCCGCTCAAGCCCGGGCCAGGAGCGCGACCAGGACCACCAGCACCCCGAACGCGAAGGCGAGGCCGGCGCCGGGATCGCGGGCGAGCCGATGCAGGTATCTGCGCAGTTGCGACGGGAACGCGCCCCGCGCCAGGCTTTCGCTGACCGGCCAGTGGCGGCGCATCGGGTCGAGGACGAGATGAAACAGCACCGATCGCAATTCGTGCACGCCTCGGCGCGTCGGTGTTTCGCCGATCGACGCCGGTCCCCGTCCGCCCAGCACCGCCGCCAGCGCGTCGTCGGCCAGGGCCAGGGCGCGTCTTTCGTGGCCGGATTCGACGTCGGTCACGGCCATCTCCAGCGCCTGTTCGGCCAGGCGCCGGCAGCAGTCGTCGCTGTGCGCCAGGCGCAGTGCGTCCTCGGCATCGAGCGCCACCCCGGCGTTGACCAGGCGCGTGCCCAGCCAGCCCGCGTAGTGGTGCGTCGCATCCAGCAGGCGCTCGACGTGCGCGCGCTGGGATGACGAAAGCGACGCGCTGCGGCGTCCGGCAAGCGCCAGCGCGCGGTGAATGATCCGCTCGCGCTGCTGATCGAGATGCCGATAGGCTCGGTCGTGCGGCATGCGCATGCGCGCACCCAGCGTCGTGATCCGCGCCGAGTCGGTCCAGTTCAGGGCAAGACCGCGGCGCACGAATGCCGCGATGCGCCCGGCCCGCCGCAGGCCGCCCCGGCGCAGTCGCGCGGCGTAGCGCGCCATCGCCTTGCATCCTTCCGGCACCGATCGGCCGATGCCGCGATACGCCGCATCGACACTCGCCCAGGCCGGTAGCCGTCGATCGACCAGGCCGAAACGATCCGCCAGCCAGGCCGCCGCCAGACCCGCGATGAGGATGGCGAACGGCGCGATGTGGTCGGCCGGCGAGAAATGCAGCAGGCCGGCGGCGGCGCCTTGCGCGACGGCAGCGGGCTGCGAGCCGAGTGCCGGCAGCACCATGGCTTCGAAGACCGGGCCGCGGCCGAGTCCGGCGGCGACGATCAGCACCGCCAGCAGCCCGATCGCGACCAGCATCGTCGCAGGAATCTTCTCCGCGGTCGCACGCGCTCGATCCGGGGCCGCGGACAGTTTCGCGACCAGCCTTGCAAACATGGCCGCTGTGCCGATGGAAGCAGCGTAGTAGATCCACTCGGCGATCGCCAGCGCATCGTGCCGAGCCGAGAGATGGGCCAGCGCGTGGTGAATCATCGTCTTGCTGGCGAACCCGTTGAGCGGCGGCAGGCCGACGATGCCTGCGACCGCCACCAGCAGCAGCGCGAACAGCACCGGCGCGCGCCGGTGCATGCCGCCGAGCCGATCCAGATCGGCGCTGCCGGCCGCGTGCACGGCCGCGCCCACGGCCAGGAACAGCGCGCTCTTGAACAGCGCGTGGTTGAACGCGTGCAGCAGTCCGGCGCCCCGGCCGAGCATGCTTTCCGGGCCCTCGATGGCCGCCGCACCGAACGCGGCCAGGATGAAGCCCATCTGGCTGATGCTGCTCCAGGCCAGCAGGCGCTTGGCGTGGCGCTGCGCGAGCGCGGCAATCGCACCGATCAGCATGCCGGCGAGCCCGAGGCACAGCAGTGCAAGGCCGAAGCCGATGTCGATGGAAAACAGCTCGAAGCAGCGGAAGATGCCGTAGGCGCCGGCCTTGATCATGACCCCGGACAGCAGCGCGCTGGCCGGCGCCGGCGCGGCCGAATGCGCATCCGGCAGCCACACGTGCAGGCCGAGCAGGCCGGCCTTGACGCCGAATCCGGCCAGCATCAGCGCCAGCGCCCAGCGCGCCATTCCGGTATCCGGCACCGGCGCCATCGAGGTGCTGCCGGTCGCCTGCTGCAGCAGCACGATCCCGGCCAGCAACGCCACCCCGCCGGTCAGCGTCAACCAGAAGTATTTGATGCCGGCGCGCCGGGCCGCGGCATCGCCGGCGTGCACCACGAACAGCAGCCCGGCCAGGCCGAAGAATTCGAAGAACACCAGCAGACTCAGCCAGTCGCCGGCGACGAACACGCCCAGATTGCCCGACAACACGGCCAGGCTGGTCACGCGCAGCCGGTCGGCGGCCGGATCGTCGCGAAGATAGCCCAGCGAATACACGCTGGCGGCGAACCAGACCAGTGCGGCGACCAGCGCAAGCGCTCGCCCGGCGGGTTCGGCGCGCAGCTCGAGCACGCCCAGAAAGGCCGGGATGCGAACCGCGGCCGGGCCCTCGACGCCAGCCAGCAGCGCGGCCAGAACCAGCGTGACGCCGGTCGCGACGACGGCCAGCCATGCGCCGCCCCGGCGCTTGATGGCCGACAGCCCCGCCAGCGCGATCGCCGCGATCAACGGCCACAGCACCAGGGCCGTCAACAGTGTCTCACCGGAGCGAACGAAAGCGAACATCGCTCAGCCTCCTCCGGCCAGTCGCTCGGCGGCGCTGCGGGCCAACGCCAGCGGGAAACCGGTGGACGCCGCGCCGAGGCCGAACAGCAGCGCGAGGCCGCCGGCGACCACCGTGGCCAGCCACATCCCGTCGCGCGGCTCGGACTGCTCCGGGGCTTGCGACGGCTGCGGCGCGCTCCAGGTCTCGCGAATCACCGGCCACAGGTACAGCGCGGCCAGCGCCGAGCCGGCCAGCAATACACCCAGCGCCGGCCACGCCGCGGCACCGGCCGCACCGGAAACCAGCAGCCACTTGCCGACGAACCCGGAAAGCGGCGGCAGCCCGATCAGCGCCAGCGACAGCAGCGTGATGACCGTCGCGGTGATCGGCATTCGTCGCCCGAGGCCGCGCAGTTCGGAAACCCGGTGGATGCCGGCATGCACCGCCACCGCGCCGACGGCGAAGAACAGGCCGCCCTTGATGAACGCATGATTGGCCAGGTGCACCAGGGCGCCGGTCAGCGCGCCCGGATCCAGCAATGACGCCGCCAGGGTCGCATAGCCCATCTGGCTGATCGTCGAATACGCCAGCCGGCGCTTGAGTTCGTCCTCGCCAACGGCCAGCACGCCGCCGACCAGCACGCCGAGCGCGGCGGGCACCGCCAGCCACGGCATCACTCCAATCGCCTCGAGCCGCACGGGCCCGAAAATCTCGTAGAGCACCCGGACGATCGCGAACACCCCGGTCGCAACCATGACCCCGGACAGGATCGCCGAGAACGGCGGCGGCGCCGCCGGATGCGCATCCGGCACCCAGCCGTGCAGCGGGAACAAGGCGGCCTTGACGCCGAAGCCGAAAACCAGGCAAGCCCAGGCCAGGCGCAGCGCCGGATCGCCGCCGCCCAGACCGGGCAACCCGCCCGGCGTGAAGACCACCGAGTCGGCGGCGAAGTAGACCATCACGGTTCCGACCAGCGCCAGCGAACCGCCCGGGATCACGTAGACGAGGTACTTGAGGCCGGCGCGCAATGCCCGGCGCGTGCGCCGGTGCACGACCAGCAGCACCGAGGCCAGCGAAAACAGCTCGTAGCCGACCAGCAGCGTCACCAGGTTGGCCGCGAACGCGACCAGCAGCATGGCCCCGAGGCAGAACAGGAACAACGCCTGGAACGCGGTCCGGCCGGCCTGCTCGCCGAGCCAGGCGGCCGCATGGACGGTTGCCGGAACGTACAGCAGCGACACGCACAGCCCGAACATCGCGCCCAGGGCGTCGACGCGAAGCGACAGGCCGATCGGCGGCACCAGTTGGCCCAGCTCGATCTCCGGCGCGCCCGAAAACGTGGCCACCGCGGCCAGCGCCACACAGCCCAGGCAGGTCGCGATCGACACGCCCACCGACAGCGCGGTCGCTGCGCCCCGGCCCGGCGCCAACGCCGCGATCCAGAGCGCCGCGGCCACCGGCAGCAAGACCGTGGCCGGAGCCAGCATGCCCCAGGCGCTCACGGCGCCACCCCGAGCATGCCGAAGGCGAATCGGGCCGCCGATTCGGCCAGCGCGAACGGCATCGCCGGCGCCTCGGCGCCGATGCCGAGAATCACCACGTAAACCGCGCACACCAGCGTCGGCAGTCGCATCAGCAGTGACACCGGGCGCGTCGCCCGGCCGTTCGACTCCGGACGGCGGAACCAGGCGCGGTAGAGAATCGGAAGCCAGTACGCGGCATTGAGTACAGCGCTGGCGGCCAGCACCCAGACGTAGATGCCGGCGCCCGCCTCCAGCGCGCCCAGCGAGAGATACCACTTGGTGATGAAACCGGCCAGCAGCGGCACGCCGATGAAGCTCAGGCTGGCGATCGAGAACGCCGTCATCACCATCGGCAGCCGGTAGCCGATGCCGTCGAGTTCGTCGATCCGGGTCGCGCCGGTACCGCGCTCGATCGCCCCGGCGGCGAAGAACAGCGTGATCTTGGCGAACGCCTGGTTGGCCAGGTGGATGATCGCCGCCAGCGCCGCGGCCGGCGTCAGCAGGCAGGCCGCCAGCACGATGTAGGACAGCTGGCTGATCGTCGACCAGGCCAGCAGGGCCTTGAGCTTGTGCTGTCGAAGCGCGATCACCGAGGCCAGCACGATGGTCACTGCCGCAACCGCGCCGAGCACGTCGGCGTAGCCCAGCTCGCGCATCAGGTCGACACCGAACACGTTGTAGATCAGGCGCAGCAGCCCGAACGCGCCGGCCTTGACCACCGCGACCGCGTGCAACAGCGCGCTGACCGGCACCGGCGCGACCATCGCGGCCGGCAGCCACGCGTGCAGCGGCATGATCGCCGCCTTGACGCCGAAGCCGACCGCCAGCAGCACGAAGATCGTCAACAGCGCGTTCGGGTTGTCGACACCGCCGAGGATCCCGGTACCGGCCAGGCTCAGCGTGCCGGCCTGGTGCCAGATCATCAGCATGCCGGCCAGGATCAGCGCGCCGCCGGTGAGCGTGTAGACCAGGTAGCGACGCCCGGCGCGGCGCGCTTTCAGGCCGCCGTCGTGCATCAGCAACGGATAGGTGCACACGGTCAGCAATTCGTAGAACACGAACAGCGTCAGCAGGTTCTCGGCGAACGCGATGCCCACCGTGGTCGAAACGCACAGCGAGAAAAAGCCGAAAAAGCGCTGCTGGCCCGGACGGCCTCGCATGTAGGCCAGCGCGTAGACGGTCGCCGCGATCCACAGCGTCGAGGAGACCAGCGCGAAGAACAGACCCAGCGCATCGACCCGGAACGCGAACGCCAGGCCGGGCAGAATCTCGCCGAACGAGATCGCGTAGGTCTTGCCGGCCAGCGCGCCGGGGAGCATCGACCAGACCACGCCGAACTTGAGCACCGCCGCCGCGATCGCGAGCGCCGCGCGCCACGCCGGCCGATAGCCGACCAGCATCACCAGACCGGCGCAGACCGCCGAAACCAGCGGCGCAAGCGCCGGTCGCAGATCGAACAGTTCAGCGGCCACCGATCATCTCCGCAACCGGACGCACGAACTCGATCAGCAGCGCGCCGGAAAGCCCGGCCGACAGCGCAAGCCCGACCAGCAGGATCAGCGGCAGGACCATCGACACCGGCGCCTCGCGCGCGGCCACCACGCGCGCGTGCGTCGGCGAACGGAAGAACAGCGTATTGATGACCCGAATCCCGTAGCCCAGCGCCAGCAGGGCACCGCCCAGCGCGACCGCGATCAGCAGCGGCCGCTGCGCTTCCAGCGCGCCCAGCGCAATCTGCCACTTGCCGACGAACGCGGCCGTCGGCGGCACGCCGGCCAGCGCCACCATGCCGGCCGACAGCGCCGTGGCCGTCCACGGCATGCGGTGGCCGAGGCCGCGCAGATCGTCGATGTCGTGTAATCCGCTGCGCTCGACCAGCGCCGCAGCGGCGAGAAACACCCCGGCCTTGGTCACGCCGTGATAGGCGACGTGGACCAGGCTGCCGGCGACCGATGCGGTCGTGGCCAGTCCCAGCCCCAGCGCGATGTAGCCGACGTTGGAGACGGTCGAATAGGCCAGCAGGCGCTTGAGTTCGCGCTGCACGGTGGCCGCCACCGCACCGGCGACGATCGCGACCGCGCCCAGCAGCGTCAGCACCTGGCCGAGCGCCGGCGCCGCCGCCTCGCCGAACAGCAACCCGGCGCGCAGCAACCCGATCACGCCGACCTTGATCACCAGCGCCGAAAGCAGCGCGCTGACCGGTCCAGGTGCCACCGAATGCGCGTCGGGCAGCCAGAAGTGCAGCGGAAACAATGCCGCCTTGACCATGAAACCGGCGGCGAACGCCGCGACTGCGAGCATCGTGGCGGCCTGCGCGTCGGCCGCGGCCAGGCGCGAGCCGGCGTCGGCCATGTTCAGCGAGCCGGTCAGCGCGAACACGATCCCGATCGAGAACAACACCAGCAGCGACGACACGGCACCCGGCAGCAGGTACTTCAGCGCAGCCAGCGCGGAACCCGGCGCGCGGCCGGCGGCCACCAGCGCATACGCCGAAACCGACAGCAATTCCATGAACACGAACAGGTTGAACAGGTCGCCGGCGACCGCGAATCCGTTGAGCCCGCCCAGGTTGACCAGCACCAGCGCATGAAACAACGCCGGTCGCGGACCAAGGCCGGCGGCCAGCGTGCGCGAAAACACCAGCGCCAGCGCCGTCACGCCGCTGAACACGACCGTGATCGCCGAGATTCGGTCGAACACCAGCTCGATGCCCAGCGGCGCGGCCCAGCCGCCGACGGAATATCGCAGGGCGGAGGAATCCACGAGCGCGGCCGTCAGCAGCGCGGCAACGGCCGCAGTCGCGAGGGCGACCGCCAACGCGGCCGCCCAGGCCAGGCGCGGCCGCTTCAGCGTCAGCGCCGGCAGCAGCGCCGCGGCAACCAGCGGCACCAGGAACACCAGCGGCACAAGACCGGGCGCGTTCATGCCGTCACCGCCCGTCCCGATCCAGCAATTCATCGAGCTCGATGGTGCCGTGCTCGCGATGGACGCGAACGATCAGCGCCAGCGCCAGCGAGGTCACGCTCACCGCGACGACGATCCCGGTCAGGACCAGCGCATGCGGCAACGGGCTGGCAAACAGCGGACCGAGCTCGCCGGTCAGCAAGGGCGGGTCGCCGTCGTCGACCATGCCGGTGGTGACGATGAACGCGAACACCGCTGTTTCCATGATGTTCAGGCCGATCAGTTTCTTCAGCAGGTTCTGACGCACCAGCAGGATGTAGAGACCGGTGCAGAACACGATCGTGACGGCGACGTAGTCGAGGTGGGCCAGCAGTGCGTCCATCTCATTCCCTCGACAAGGCCAGGAAGATGCCGGCCAGCACTGCCGCGCCGCCGACGCCGATGGCGATATCCAGCGCCAGTACCAGCGCGTCGCGGAACGGGCCGGGGCCGGGCAGGCCGAACCACCAGCCGGTCGAGGCCCAGCCGATCAACGCGACCAGCGCGAACACCAGCGGCGCGGCGGCGCGCACCCAGAAGCGCGCGCCGCCGCGAAGCATCCGAGCGACCCGGTCGCGCCCCATGGCCACGGCCAGCAGGATCGTCATTGCGCCGAGCACGACGCCGCCCTGGAAGCCGCCGCCGGGCAGGTGGGCGCCGGAAATCATCACGAACGCTGCGAACGCGGCCATGAACGGCGCCATCAGGCGAACGATGAACGCGACCACCGGACTGGGCGCGAGCCGCTGCGCCGGCTGGGCCGACCCGGTTTGCGGCGCGCTTGCGAGCACCACGAGTACGGCGACCAGCGCCGAGAAGATCACCAGAACCTCGCCGAAGGTATCCAGGCCGCGATAGTTGAGCAGCACCGCCGTCACCAGGTTGGCGGCGCCCCCGGCCTGCGCCCCGCCGTCGATGTACTCGGCCGAGACGTGGCGTTGCGCCGGACTGTCGGGGGCACCCGGTTCGGGCAGCGCGATCAGCCCGGCAAGCAGCACCAGCGCCACCAGGCCGACCACCAGCGCGGCGATCGCGGGCCTCATTTCTCGTGCCGCCCGACGTGGGCGATGGTGTAGAGAAACAGCGCCACGGTGATTCCGGCGCCCACCGCCGCTTCGGTCATGGCCACGTCCGGCGCACTGCGGTGGACCCAGAGCAGGCACAGCACCAGGCTGTAGACCGAAAACAGCACCGCGGCCTTGACCAGGTCGCGGGTGCGCGCGATCGAGATGACGCACGCGATCATCAGCGTCAGCACGGCGAGGTCGAACAGATCAGTCGCCGCCATCTTCGCCCTCCCCGCGCCACGGTTCGACCCCGGCGTGCCAGGCAGCACGGGTCAGCGCGTGGCCGGCGGTGGGACTCGCGATCAGCACCAGCGCCAGCAGAGCCGCCATGCGAAGCGCATCGCCACCGGAATCCGCCAGCACGGCGCCTCCAAGCAGCGTCAGGCCGGCGCCCAGGGCATCGCACTTGGTCGCGGCGTGGGCGCGGCAGTACAGGTCCGGCAGACGCAGCAAGCCGACGGTGCCGAACGACAGGAACACCAGTCCGGCGACCACCAGCAGGCCGCCGGCCGCGTCGACCAGCCAGCCGATCATCGAGCGCCCTCGCGGAAGCGCAGCCGTCCGGTTTCGACCAGCCGGCTTGCGACCAGCGTCAGCGTGAATCCCAGCAGGCCGTAGACGATCGCGATGTCCAGCCAGAAGCCCTGCTCGCGCAGGATCGAAAGCAGCACCAGCACCAGCATCGTGTTGGTCGCGATCACGTTGACCCCGAGGATGCGATCGGCCAGCGACGGCCCGGCGACGACGCGCCACAGACACGCCAGCGAATTGAGCAGCAGCGCGAACACGGCGATCCACAGCAGCAGCGTCACGGCCTGCCCTCCGGTTCGAATGCGCGGCGCACGCCGGCCTCGACCTCGCCGGACAGCAGCGATTCGGCGAACGACCGATCGAGACAATGGATGGTCAACTCATCGCCGCTGAGGTCGACGCAGTGGGTACCGGGCGTGAGGGTGATGGAATTGGCCAGCGCGACGCGCGCGGCGTCGCTCTTCAATTCGGTGGTGTAGGTGAAGACCTCGGGCCGGATCGCCAGCCGTCGGCGCACGACGATGCCGACGAGCTGCATCGCGGCCGGAACGATCGCGCCCGCCAGTTCGACGAGGTGGCGCGCCAGGCGCGGGAGCTGCCGACCGCGGAACCCCGGGTCGCTGCCGGACCACAGGAAGCGGGTCGCCCACAAACCGATCAGCAGTGCGACGGCCGCACCCCAGACGAGGTCGGACGACCGGACCGGAATTGCCAGCACCAGCCAGAACGCCAGCACCGCCATCGCCGAACGCAACCAGCGCACTTCTGCCTCCCGTCACGACGCCCCGTAACGACGCGTCATGCTTTCGGGTATCTCGACGCGAAACCGGAGTCGGATTCGGCGCGCGATACCGCGATTTCTCGACTCCCATCCTACCGGAACGGCAACCGGCGCAGGAACATCGCGGCCGCTGAATTCGGGGTCAGTCGCCGAGGATTTTTTCCAGCGCGTCGTCGAGGGTCGGGTAGCGGAATTCGAAGCCGGCCTTTTCGAGCCGGGCCGGCAGCATCTTCGCGCCGGTCAGCAGCATGTGCGACATCTCGCCAAGAGCGATCTTGAGCGCGATCTTCGGCGCCGGAATCAACGCCGGGCGGCTCAGGTGGCTGGCCAGCGTTTTCGTGAACTCGGCGTTGGTCACCGGATTCGGCGCAGAGGCGTTGAAAGCGCCGTCACAGTCGTCGCGGAACAGCAGAAATTCGAGAATGCGCACCATGTCTTCGCGGTGAATCCAGGGCATGTACTGTTGTCCGTCGCCGAGTCGACCCCCGAGCCCGAACTTGAATGCCGGGGCCATCTTCTTGAGCATCCCGCCGCCGGCATCGAGCACCAGGCCGATGCGCGGAATCGCCACGCGGACGCCGTGCGCTTCGCCCTTGCGCGCCTCGGATTCCCACTGCTCGCAGATCCGGTGCAGAAATTCGTCGTGCGGCTCGGTTTCCTCGGTCACGTCGGCGTCGCCCTGGTCGCCGTAGTAGCCGAGCGCCGAGGCCGAAACCAGCACCTTCGGTGGCGATTCCAGGGCGCCACACAGCTCGACCACGGCCCGGGTCGTGTCGACGCGTGAATCGATGATTCGGCGTTTCTTGGCCTCGGTCCACCGACCCTCGGCGATCGGTTCGCCGGCCAGGTTGATCACCGCCTCGGGGGCGGCGTCGGCGAAGTCCTCGACGGTTGCGCGCACGTCTGCGCCGGACGGCAGCGACTCCCGGGCCCGATCGGGGTTGCGCGAGACGACCAGCAGCTGATGACCCGCCGCATCGAGCTTCGCGCACAGCCGCTGCCCGATGAAACCGCTACCGCCGGTAATCAGGATTCGCATGCAAATTCTCCGGGTGAACCGCGTTCCATGGTAACCAAGCGCCCCGGCACGCGCTTCACGCGGGAGCGAATTGCCGGCGGGGTCCACGTGCCGGGACGATGCATGACGCCGGCGGCTGCGACCCCACCGGACGCAGCATCGGCGGCGTCTTTCCCGCTCGCCCAGCCCCCGCGCCGGCAGGCCCCGGCGGCGTCCCGCGGCGTGGGTTCACGAATCACCCGGGCCCGGGATTCAAGGTCGCGCGATACTGGCGCGAACAGGGAATCCGCGTGCCGTTGCTCATTCGAAGGGTGGCGTCGCCGCTGTCGCCCGGCCGGATTTCAACCAGGTGGTCCAGGTTCACGATATGGCTGCGGTGCACGCGGCGGAAGCGGCTCGGCGCAAGCTGGCCCATCAGGTCCTTCATCGTCGATCGCAGCGGGTAGTCCCTTCCGGCAACGTGCAGGTTGACGTAGTTGCCCGCGGCACTGGCGTACTCGATCCGGTCGGCCGGCACCAGGAATTCGCGGCCGAGCATCTTGACCAGGAAGCGCTCGGGATGGTCCGACATCCCGCCGATTGCGCGCTCCGGTGGATCCGGCCAGCGCGCTTCGCCCTGCAGGCGCCTGAGAACGAACCGGTACCCTTCGATCATCATCACGACTCCGGCGTAGGAGCGCGCGTCCTTGAGGTATTCGTAGAACAGCTCGCTCGGCCAGTGGCCGAAGGAATACTCGGCGCCGGCCAGGGCGTAGGCGAATTCGCGCATCGCCACCATCGCAACGACATGCGCCAGCGAGTAGACGACGCTTGCCGCCAGGTGCAGGCCGAGCCGGCGGCCGAGACCGGCCCACTGCAACGGAAACCGGCGCGTGAGCCAGACGACCGGCCAGACCAGCAGCAGCAGTGAAAGGGCGCTGCTGGATTCCCAGACCACGGCCTCCCAGGGAGCGACATCGACGCCCCGGCGCTCAAGGTCCAGCGCCACGGTCACGCTGTTGGCAACGGCGTTGACCAGATACAGAACAATCCAGAACCCGCGTTCGAAGACGCGCTGCCAGGGTTTGAATCGGCGAAGGATCTCGGCGCTGTCGGGTCGCATGGGTCCGATGGTAGCCGGACTCCGCCCCCGGACCACCGCGATTCATCCCCGCCAGGGCACCAACCGTCCCTTGGCGCTTGTGCCCGCCCTGCCGGCGTGAGCAGACTGCGGCCAGGACCGCCGGGAAATTCCCCGATGCACGAACGCCGCAACGACATCGACGCGCTTCGCGTTTTCGCATTTGCGCTGCTGATTGCCTACCACGTCGGAATGGTCTTCGTGGCGGACTGGAGCTTCCATATCAAGAGCCCGCACCAGTGGGAATGGCTGGAGTGGCCGATGGTCGCGCTGAACCGCTGGCGAATGCCGCTGATTTTCCTGCTCTCCGGCATCGCGCTCGGACTGAGCCGCGGCGCCACGCGCCCGGGGCGGCTGGCGCTCCGCCGCACGCGCTTTTTGCTGATTCCGCTGGTGTTCGGCATGCTTGCCGTCGTGCCGGTACAGGCATGGGTCGAGGCGCGCACGAATGGTGCGCTTGATGCCGGTTTCGGCGCCTTTCTGCTCCGCTACTGGCAGTTGCGACCCTGGCCCGAAGGCGGATTCGCCGGCGCCGAGTTCGGCATCACCTGGAACCATCTCTGGTATCTCGCGTACCTTTGGACATACAGCCTCGCGCTGGCTGCCGGACTCGCAATCTGGCGCTGGAGCCAGCTTGCCCACGCGTCGGTGTTTTCGTCGATGCGCGCAGCCGGGCGCGGCAGCGCGGCGGCGCTGACGATCGTGCCGGCCGCGTGGATTTTCGTCTGCATCTACTGGCTGGAACCGCGTTTCGGCAACACCAAGGCGCTGACCGACGATTGGGCTCAGCACGCCCAGTACTTTACGGTATTCCTTTTCGGCTTCTGCCTGGCCCGGGCTTGCGCGTGGTGGGACCGCATCGTGCGTCTGCGTCGATGGTGGCTGGCACTGGCGTTGACGGGTCTGGCGCTCTACATGGGCCTGCGCATCGCCGGGAAGCTATTGACCCCGGCCGAACTGGACACGCTGCCAGCCTGGAACTGGCGCGCGATTTCCGACGCCGCCCACGCGCTGTACGCCGCGAACATGTTGCTGGCGATCCTGGGATACGGGGCCGTGTGGCTCAACCGCCCGTTGCGCTGGCTGCCCTACGCGAATCGCGCGGTCTATCCGTGGTACATCCTGCACCAGAGCCTGATCGTGCCGCTGGCGTTCATGCTGATTCCGCTGGAGCTTCCCGGTCCGGTCGAGGCCGCACTGCTGCTGGCCGGGACGGTGCTGGGTTGCGCCGTGATCCACCACCGGATCATCTTGCGCCTGGCGTGGGTCTGGCCCTTGTTCGGAGTGCGCGCGGTGCCGGCGCGCGCGGAGTCGAAGCGGCTCGAACCGGCCCGAAGCCGGGCATGACGACGAACCTCCTCGCCCGCACCTTGCGAAGCGCCGGTCAGCCGCTGCTGCTGTCGGCTGCGCTTGCCTTGTGGGCGGCACTGGGGGCCGACGCCAAGGCCATGCCCGTTTCCATCATCGCGGTTCTTGCAACGCTTCTCGTGCTCGAGCAGCGCAATCCACGACGGCGCGACTGGCGAAAATCCGGCGCGGAAAAGGCCGCGCTGATCGGCGCATGGATCTTGCTCGGCGCACTGCTGGGCCTGGTCACCCTGACCCATGAACGGTGGCTGGCGACGCTGGTCCCGCCCGGCGCGCACCTGGCCCTCTGGCCACAGGCGCTGCCGTGGCCGATTCAGGCACTGCTTCTCTTTCTCACCGCCGACGGCATGTATTACTGGGTTCACCGTGCCATCCATCGCTGGCCGTGGCTGTGGCGCATCAGCGGACACGGCGTGCACCATGCCTTCCATGACCTGCACGCGGTCCATGCCGGTGTCACCCACCCATTCGAGCTGTTGCTGCTGGCGCTGCCGCTGGCCTCGCTGGGCACGCTGTTCGCGGCCCCGCCCGAAGCAGTCGCTGCCGCCACCCTGATGCTGAGCGCCAACGCCCAGATCGTTCACGCCAATGTCGAGCTCGGTTGTCCCGGACTGCGCTGGTTGATCACCACCGGCGCGGATCATCGCCTGCACCATTCCATGCTGAGAGAACAATCGGACCGGAATTTCGCCTGCAATGCAATCCTCTGGGACCGGATCTTCGGAACCCATGCCGAGGGCGAGGTTGCACAAACCGGCACGGGGCCGCGCCAGCCCGGGATGCTGGCGCTGCTGGCGTTGCCGTTTCGTAAACCCGGCCGCTGAACGACAAGCTCCGGTTCATTGCGTGATCGAACGAATCCATCCACTGATGCGCTCCAGCACGAGCGGGCTGATCGTGGTTTCAATTGCCGAATACTCGGCAGGGTGGCCCGTCTGCGCGGGCTGGAAAAGATGATTCAAACCCGGGATGGTCTCGACCGCGAAGTTCGACGCAGGCAAGTGTCCGAGGGCGTCGCGCAGCGGCGCCGCGTTTTGGCCCGGAGGCACCTGGAGATCGAGACCGCCATAGAGCGCAAGTACCCGTGCCTGAATGCGCGCTGGTTCGGCAAGCGGATCGAAGCTCAGCAATTCACGAAACCATGGGTTGACACTTCTTCGAATCGCCTCACCGGCGGCTTGCCGGACTTGTTCGCCGGTCATTTCAACGCTGGCGGTTTCACGGATTCGACGCTCGTATAAGGCCTGAATCGCCTGGCCGGCGCGTTCGTCGTCGGGCTCATTTGCCAGTATGCGCAAAAGCTGGCGGGTAGTCTCAACCGATTGCATGGTCGGTTCGGGGCCAGCGCCGCCGACCTCCAGAATCCGCTGTTGCTGGAGCAGAATCAGTTCGGATGCCGGGATGCCCGGGGCGGCAAGCAATACAACAAAATCGAGTCGCTCGCGATTGGCCACGGCAGGCGCGATCATGGCACCTTCGCTGTGTCCGATCAATCCCGTCACAGCTTCCCCGATATCCGGGGTGGAGCGTAGCGCATCAACAGCCGAGGCTGCATCGTCGATGAAATCGCTCAGGCTCGCGGTGTTGTGGTCGCCGCCCGAATCTCCCACGCCGCGGTCGTCATAACGCAGAACGCCAATCCCGTTACGTGCCAGATGGTCGGCCAGCACCAGAAAGGGGCGATGGCCGGCGATGGACTCATCTCGATCCTGCGGTCCCGACCCGCTGACCAGCACCACCGCAGCAGACGGTGGCGTGTCCGGCACCAGCAAGGTTCCGGCAAGTTCGAAATCGCCGTTTGCCGACGGAAAGCGGATCTGATGCTCCTGGTATGGATATGGTGGTTTCGGCGTCTGGGGACGCTCGGTTGGCCCGGCGCGCGCGGCGGGCGAGAAGGTGATCGGCACTTCCCGGCCGGCCTGCACCCAAACACCCGACAGCGATTGATTGTCGAAGGACACACGCAACTCGGCCGCGAGCGATGCAAACGAGATGATCAGCTTGCTGTCTTCATGCCCCACGTCGCTCGCCGGAATCCCTTCGACGCCCTGATCGGGGCTGTCCAGGAAGATGCGCAAGCCTTCAGGCGTCTGCGCGAACTCAAGTCCCAGGGCCAGCGTCATACCGGCCGCGCTCAATTCGCCGCTCCAGTAGTCGACAGCCAGCACGCTTTCCCAATTTTCGCCTGTCTCTCCACGGACTTCTTCGGCGGCGTGCGGCACGGACATGCACATGCCGATAGCAAGCACAATCAACACTCGAATCATCATGACGCGTCCTCCTGACCTTCGATTCGGCGCAGCCTTGTTGCCTGCTCCTGGAGAGCCTCTCGATCCGCTTCCATGCGTGCCTGAACGCATTCACGACCGTAGATCAGACCCCAGACCAGCACCCCGATGGATGTTGCAGCGAAGGTGTAATCGGTCCAATGCCGGTACTCCGATGAGTACGCCAGCATCAAGAACGCGATCAACATAGGGCTCCAGAAAAGCCAGTGCAGATTGCGGATCAGGGCCTCCAGCCGGATCGTGCGTCCCAGAGCAGCATCGACGTGGTCGAGCACCCGCAGGTGCCGGGTCTGTCGAATCCCGTGGGCACGAATCACCAATGCGATCAGCGCGACGAGGGTTGAGGCGATCACGCACCAGGCAAGAATCTCGATGACGTCAAATCCGCCAGCCAGGATCAATGCCATACCGAAACCCGACGCCACGACCGCCATCGAGGCGATGATGATCGCCGATGCGATTCGCATACGCGTTCGCCGGATGAGTTGGCTCGGACTGAAACCGGTTCGTTGCGCCGTTTCTTCGCTGGCCGCAATCCATGCCTGTCGGCTCGATTCAATGTTCAAGGGCTTCTCCTTCAAGGTGGCGTTTGAATTTTTTCTTCAGTCGCGATACCCGGGTCCGGCTGGCGCCGGCGGATATGCCGAGGACTTCGCTGATCCGGGCGTATTCCAGGCCCTCCAGATACAAAGCGAACAGCGAGCGTTCGGCGACATCCAGCGTGTCGCAGAACGCCTTGATGACCTGCGCCTCGCGAGACAGATGCAAGGAGGTCTCGACCGTGGCCTTGCGCCGGTCCACCAATTGCAAGTGCTTCAGCGTTTCCCTTCTATGCCGCTCGCGCCGGACATGGTCGATGGCGGTATTCAGTGCGACCCTGTAGGCCCAGGTGGAATACTGCGCCTGGCCGTTGAAGTGACGCCGGCTTCGCCATAACTGCGCAAGGATCTCCTGGTGCAAGTCGGCGTCTTCGCCATATGAGGCATAGGCGCTCGCTATTCTGCGGACGGCAGGCAGAAATGATTCCAGCCTGGCAATGTCGTCGGCATGGCGCATGCTGCGTCCTTGCGGGTTTGTCTTGATTGGTCGCGTGCGGACCGGAATTGTTACACCCGGATTGGAGCAAAGGTAGAAAACCCGCGGCGATCAACTGGTTGGAGCAGCTCACGCGGCCGCAAGCGTTCGAAGATGAAGAAGCGTCACGCTGATGGAAAGCTGTCCGCAAGACGCCATCGGGATTGTTGGAATCAGGTAACCCTATCCGGCTCGGCGGCTTTGGATTCTGCGAGTTGCAGAAGATGGAACATTGCGCCCTGGTTGTCTTGGCAAACCACCAGTTTGCCGGCGGCGGTGTCGAACGGCCCGTGATGGACATGCCCGCCGAGGGCGCGAACGCGCTCGGCGGTGGTCGCAGCGTCCTCGACGGCGAAGTAGACGATCCAGTGCGCCGGCACGTCGCCCCATTCCTCGGTCATCTGCAGCACGCCCCCGGCCGGGCGTCCGGCGTTTTCGATGATCCGATAGGGCGCCGGCGAATGCGGGTTATCGCGGTACTCCCAGCCCAGCAGCTCGGCATGGAACGCGCAGGCCGCGTCCAGGTCCGGCGTGGCCAGTTCGTTCCAGCACAGCGCGCCGGGCCGGGTCACGACCTCGGCGCCGCGATCGATTCCCGGCTGCCAGAACGCAATCGGCGCGCCGGTCGGATCGACGATGAAGGCCATTCGGCCGGCCTCGGAGATGTCGGTCGGGGGGACCTGGATCGTCGCGCCGAGCCGCTCGGCGCGATCTGCGATCGCATCGACGTCGTCGACGCAGATGTAGCTGACCCAGACCGACGGCGTGCCGGCCTCGCGCATTGGCTCACTCATCCGGCCCATGCCGGCGACGACGCGACCGTCCAGCGCGAAACGCTCGTAGGGGCCGGCCTCGGCGGCGCGCCCGGCAAACTCGCCGGACCAGCCGAAGACCCCGCTGTAGAAGACGCGAGCCGCGTCGGGGTCGCGCGCGTTCAGATCGACCCGGCAGAACTGGCCGGGTTCGAAGATCAATGGCTCAGCGTTCATCGCCGGGGCCGAAGTCACCGGACTCGGCCACTAGTCGCGCAACCCCGAAACGATCGGCGTGCGCGCGGCCCGGATCGCCGGCGCCAGCCCGCCGACCAGGCCGATGACCAGCGCGATGAGCAGACCCTGGAGCAGCAGGTCCGGGGTTACGGCGAAGGCGAACACGACCTGGGTGAAGCTCGAGAAGCTCAGCGTCGAGACCGTGAAACCGTTGAACAGGAGCCACGCCGCGCCGGCACCCAGAATCCCGCCGATCAGCGCCAGCAGCATCGCCTCGGCCATGACCGAGGCCACCACCGACATGGGCTGGAAACCGATCGCGCGCAGCGTCGCGATCTCGCGCGCCCGATCGGAAACGGCCGTGTACATCGTGTTCAGCGCGCCGAACAAGGCGCCCAGCGCCATCAGTACCGCGATGCCGTAGCCGATCACCTCGATGAAGGTCGACAGCGCCTCGGACTGCTCGGAGAAATAATCGGCCTCGCGCTCGACGCGCACCGACAGCTGCGGGTTGGTCGTGAGTTCGTCCTTGAAGGCCTGGAAATCGTCGATCGAGGTCAGCTTGCCGTAGACCACCGAGTAGCTGTTGCCGCGCCGGTACGCGCCCTGCAGCACCGGCGCGGCGGTCCACAACTCGGAATCGGCCGCACCGCCGGTCTCGAACAGGCCGACCACATCCCAGCGCTCGTTGCCGAGCTCCAGCGAATTGCCGACCGTGAGTCCCCGGAACTGGTCCTCGGCACCGACGCCGGCGATCAGTTCCTTGCGGCCGGGCTCGAACATCCGGCCTTCGACGATCTCGAAGCGCTCGCGGATGGCCGGGCCCTCCGGGCCGACGCCGCGCATCGGCACGTTGGCATCGGTGCCGGTGGACTTCTTCTGGATATCGACGATGACGTAGATCTCCGGCGAGACCATCGCCAGCTGTCCGGCCTGCGCGATCAGCCGGGACTGTTCGCCGGTAAACCCGGAATCGAGTTCGGAACTCGAACCGGAACGCAGCACGACGACGTTGTCGGGCGCCGTTCCCGCTTCCAGCGTGGCCTCGAAGCCGCGGGCCATCGACAGCACGGCCACCAGCACCGCGACCACGCCGGCCACGCCGACGACGGCGACCATCGACGTGCCGAGCCGGGCCGGCACGCTCTTGAGGTTCTGCCAGGTGATTTCGAGGATCTCCCGCATCGCTACCTCCTGCCCAGTGCATCGACGACGCGCAGCCGGCCGGCCCGCCAGGCCGGCCATGCGCCGGTGATCAGCCCAAGGAGCACCGCCAGTGCGAGGCCGAGCCCGAGCGTGCCGCCGCTCATCGTCAGGCCCGGGAAGAACTGCGACAGCGCCGAGGCGGCGCCCATCACGAACACACCGCCCAGCGCCAGCCCGATTGCGCCGCCGAGCACCGCAATCAGCAGGCTTTCGGCCAACACCATGCCGATGACGCGCGCATCGCTGAAGCCCAGGGTCTTGAGCACCGCAAGCTCACCGATGCGCTCGCGCACGGCCTGGGCCATCGTGTTGCCGGAGATCAGCAACAGCGTGAAGAACACGCAGCCCATGACCAGCTGAACGATCAGGCCGATATTACCGAACTGGGCCGCGAACCCGGCCGCGAAGCCGGCCTCGGTCGAGGTCTTGGTCTCGGTCGGTGAATTGGCGAAGCGTTCATCGATCGCCTGGGAGATCGAGTCGGCCTGATCGGGATCCTCGATCCGGGTCACGATCCAGCCGATCGTGTCGCGGGCGAACGGGCGGGCTTCATTGAAGTAGTCGTAGTGCATGAACGCCTGCATCTCGTCGGCGCTGTTGCCGGTGCCGGTGAAGATCGCTTCCAGCTCGAAGGTCCAGCCGAAGCTGCCGTCGCCACTGGGGTAGATGGTCGAGAACAGCGGCACCTGGTCGCCGACCGACCAGCCGTAGAGATCGGCCATGGCCTGCCCGACCAGCAGGCCGGTCCGGTTGGCCATCAACGCATCGTATTGCTCCGTCGGAATCTCGTATTCCGGATAGATGTCGGCAAGCCGTTCCAGCTCGGTGGGAAACAGCCCGAACTGCTTGCGCGGTTCCTGGAAATAGGCGCCGAACCAGGTGTAGTGCGCTACCGCACGAACGCCCTCCAGGCTGCGAACGCGCTCGACGTAGGACAAAGGCATCGGCTGGATGAACGAGATCTTGTTGGTGGTCACCAGCCGATCGGCGCCGGCCAGGTCCACGCCGGCGGTGAAAGCCCGGGACAGCGCACCAAGCAGCGCGAACAGAACGAACGCGATGATCACCGAGGCCAGCGTGAACAGCGTCCGGAGCTTCTTGCGCGTCAGGTTGCGACGCACCAGGTGGAACATGCCGCCCATCACGCGGCCTGCTCGGAGCGCTTGATCGAACCCTTGTCGAGGTGAACCGTGCGCCCGGCGCGCTCGGCCGCAACCGGGTCGTGCGTGACCATCAGGATGGTCTTGCCCTGGCGCTGGTTGAGCGTCGAGAGCAGGTCGAGAATCTCGTTGGCGGTGTCGCGGTCGAGATCGCCGGTCGGCTCGTCGGCCAGCAGCACGTCGGGATCGCTGACGATGGCCCGGGCGATGGCCACGCGCTGCTCCTGGCCGCCGGACAACTCGCGCGGAAGATGCTTCGCCCGATCTTCCAGGCCGACGATCTGCA
The DNA here is from genome assembly GCA_964415285.1 of uncultured Halomonas sp. GTDB lineage: Bacteria > Pseudomonadota > Gammaproteobacteria > Xanthomonadales > Wenzhouxiangellaceae. Next base: position 25,673 of record CAYPZP010000013.1, read on the forward strand.
GCGCGGTCATCGCCCGCTGCTTGCGTTCTTTCGCCGACATCTTCTTCAGCAACAGCGGCAGCTCGACATTGCGCTGCGCGGTCAGCACCGGCATCAGGTTGTAGAACTGGAAGATGAAGCCGACGTGGGTCGAGCGCCAGCGCGCCAGCGCGCGCGGGTTGAGGCGATCGATCCGCTCACCGGCCACGTCGATTTCGCCGGAATCCGGTTTGTCCAGGCCGCCGATCAGGTTCAGCAGCGTGGTCTTGCCGGATCCGGACGGGCCCATCAGCGCACAGAACTCGCCACGGCCGACTTCCAGGCTCAGGCCGTGCAGGACTTCGACCGCCTCGCGCCCCTTGCGGTAGCGCTTGACGACGTTGTCGACGCTCACGATCGCTTCGCTCATTGCATTCGTTCCTTGATGCGGTTTCAGTTTTCGGCCGCGCGCACGCGCGCTCCGTCTTCGAGCGCCAGACCGGCCGGGTTCGCGACCAGCCGATCGCCGGCGCCGATCCCCGCGGTCACCAGTACGGAGTCGCCGTCGCGCGCCCCGAGCTGAACCGCGCGCAGTTCGACCCGATCGTCGACTACGCGGTAGACGTAATCGCGGCCGGCTCGCTGGAATACCGCGCTGGCCGGAACCGCCGGCAGTCGGCGGGTCTCACGGCCGGCCGATTCGGCGGCCGGCGCGTCGGCCTCCAGGAAGCGCACACTGATGCCCATCTCCGGCAGCACGCGCGGGTCGCGCTCGACGAACGCCACGCGCACCCGGACCGTGGCCTTCTGCCGATCGGCGGCGGGCACGACTGCCTTGACCCGCGCCGGAATGTCGAGGTCCGGATAGGCGTCCAGCGTCGCCACGACCGGCTGGTCGGGCGAGACACGGTCGATGTAGGCCTCGTTGACGTCGACCTCGATTTCCAGCGAGTCCATGTCGACGATGGTGCAGATGCCGGTGCGCGTGAAGCCGCCGCCGGCCGAGATCGGCGAGACCATTTCACCGGCCTGGGCGGCGCGCGCGATCACGACGCCGGAAAACGGTGCGCGGATCGTCAGTTCGTCGAGGCGCTGGCGTTGAACGGCGACCTGGCTTTCGGCCACGCCGACCTGCTCGCGCTGGTTGGCCAGCCGCGCGGCCAGCGAATCGACTTCGGTTTCGGCCAGGTCGACTTCGGCCTGGCTGGTCAGGTCGCGCGCCATCAGGTCGCGCTGGCGCGCCAGCGTCCGCCGTGCGTTTTCCAGCCGAGCTTCGGTTTCGGCCAGCGCGCTGCGGCTCGCGGCGCGCTGCGCAAGCGCGAGGTCGAGCTGCGCCTGCTCGGTCGCATCGTCCATTCGGGCCAGCACGTCGCCGGCCGAAACGCGCTGGCCTTCCTCGACGTTGACCTCGATCAGCTTGCCGGTGACCTCGGCGGCGACGGTGGCCTGGCGACGCGCAACCACGTAACCGGATGCATCGAGCACGCTGGCGGCCGCGGCGCGCTGGTCGGCCTCGACCGCCTCGACGCGCGCGATCCGGACCTCGACGACGCCGGGCTGCAACCACCACCAGGCCACGGCCGACACCGCCAACAGCAAGGCGGCGATGCCGAGCAACCAGGCGACAACGCGACCGGCCGAGGACTCGGACGGTTGCTGCCGGTCGATGCGCAGGCTGTCGATCAATTCATCGTTCATCGGATTCAGAAGACGCGCGAGTCGGACGCTCGGTTCACGGCACTATAGAGATGTGGCCTGTGTATTGCTAGTGATGAAAGTCACCACATCCGGGGCTCGCCGGGACGGGCGGCTCGGCAGCCAGCGCACGGCAGGCGTGCTGCCGAACCCGCTCGCTATGACGATTGTGGAGCGCGTGCGGCTCGCCCGCTGCAGGGATCAGCCTCGAAAGCACCGGCTGCGAGTTTGTGCCAGCCGTGGTCCGGGGCGTGTCGCGACAGCACAGCACAGGCGGCTTCCGGAAAGCGATTGGGCGCCGGCCACGAATCCTGATTCAGCGAGTGAAGCAGGGATTCGAAGCGCCGGCTCCGTTCGGCGGGCGATTGCGCGAGCAGCGCCTCCACGGCGGCCCAGAAGCGCGCCCCGGCCAGATAGATCTGGATCCGGGCGAAGGAGTCGCCGGCTTCGGCCCGCGCGCCGAGTTCCGGCAGGGAAACGTCTGGTTCCGGACCCGCCATGAAGCGATTCCACAGTTCCGAGGCTTGCTGCAAGCCGACGTCGTGGGCCAGGGACCGATAACCCAGATAATGCGCAAGGCTCTCTGCGGCCCAGAGCGGCGCACGCGTCCGGCCCATCACGTGCACGGCTTCGTGCGCCGAGATCCAGCGTGCCAGCAGCAGCCCGGCGTCGGTCGCACGCAGGTTGCCGGCAGGATAATTGGCGAGGATCAGACCGCTGCCGGCCACGCCCCCCAGATTCAACGCCTTCGGGTCACGGGCCAGCCACAAAAGGGCGAGCGGCTCGCCGACCGGACCCAAAAGCTGCGCCAGTTGCTCCACCTGACGGCCGAATCCGGCCGCCGCCTCGGTGAGCGCAGCACCTTCCCGACGATCGAGGAACAGCGTCCCCCATTCGCCGTGCGCGGCCGGCGCGAATCCGGCAGCGAGAATCAGCGGTGGACGATCGATCTCCGGCAGCACCCGGCACACGTCCCCACCGCCATGTCGCAAACAGACCCGCGGCGCCGGTCGGTCGGAAACCCGCGGCAGCACACCCCATTCGAACACCAGCACCTGTTCGCCCGTCGGAGCAAGCGCGCTGAATTGCGTCGCCGGATCGTAACCGGAGTCCAGCCGGGCAAGCGGAATTCGCCACGTCACGGTCCGGCAGCCCGGCGGCAGCAGCCACGAGCCCGGTCCGATGATCGCATCGCCGTTGTCGCAGCGCACCGACGTGCTCCGCGATGCGCCGGGCATCGAGCGCAGCGAGAGCGAGACGCGCTGCGGGCGCGGATTGATCACCAGGCTGGCCGCGAGGTGCGGCGTCGGCGCTTCAACCACCGAGAGATCGATCTGCGGGCGCTCATCGGCGACCAATGATCCGGGCCCGCCGATCGCCAATCCGACGGTCAGCAGAACAGGGAGGATGACGCCGCGCGACCCGGGACGAGCCGGTGGCGGTCGGCGCCGGTTTCCTGTTTCGCATTCGCTCATAGGCTTCTGCCTCGTCTTCCTCGCGGTGATCAGGCGCGGCGCATCGGTCGATCATGGTTTCGGAGACGCGGCATTAACGAGTTCCATCGTCGAGTCCGCTGCCAGCTGCGTCGAGCGCCGGGGCACTGCGCCTCATTGGATCAACCGTTCAGAAACCGGTACTATCGGGGAAACGGCATCGGCGCGTCAAGCGCCACAGTCGAGGAGCCCCGCATGGGCCTCAACCAGGTCACCCTGCCTGTTCGCAATATGGATGCAGCCACTGCCTTCTGCCGGCGGCTGGGTTTCATCCAGATCGTCGACACGCCGCACTACGCGCGCTTCGACTGCCCGAACGGCGGCGCGACGTTTTCGCTGTCGCTCAGTGACGCCGACTTCAACAACGGTGCCATCATCTATTTCGAAAGCGATCGTCTTGACGACTGGGTGGCCAAACTCGTCGATCGTGGCATCCAGTTCGACCAGCCCCCGACCGACATGCCCTATCGATGGCGCGAAGCCGTGCTGCACGATCCGTCGGGCAACCGGATCAAGCTCTACCGGGCCGGCGAGAACCGGCGCCATCCGCCGTGGCGTGTGGAGATCTGCGGTGGCGCTTGACGACCGGGCCGCTCCGATCCTGGTGATTCTCGGCAGCGGTCGGAGCCGCGGCAACACCCGGATGCTGATCGACTGCGCGTTCGCGAATTCGGAGCATCGACTGATCGACCTCGCCCGACTGTCGTTTTCGGAATACGACTATTCGCATGGCAATCGCGATGACGACTTCGCGACCCTCGCCGACGCGCTGGTCACGCACGATCGGATCGTGCTCGCCACACCGGTGTACTGGTACACCATGAGCGCAACGATGAAGCGTTTCGTCGATCGGCTTTCGGACCTGGTCACGATTCGCAAGCCGCTCGGTCGCGCCATGGCAGGACGGCGCCTGTTCGTCGTTGCAACCAGCACCGACACCGCGCTTCCGCCGGGCTTTGAAAGCAGCTTTCGTTCGACGGCGCAATACCTGGGCATGGTCTGGGGCGGCTGCCTGCATGGTTGCTTCCAGCGAGACCTGTGCTTGACGCCGGCGTCGCGCAACGCGGCACGGCAGTTCGGACAGCAGGTCCGCGGCCAGGACCGCGAAATGGAGGTATGAGTTGTTGCTGACCAAACTGAAGGACTCCGATGTCCCGTGGACGCTTCTGATCGCCGAAGCCGTGCTGATCGTGCTCAGCGTGCTGCTGGCACTCGGCGTGGAGAGCTGGCGCGAGGAGCGGGCACAGCAGGCTTCGGCGCTGCAAGCACTGCAAGGAGTGGTCGACGAATTCGACGCCAATTGTCGCCAGATCGTGGCGGTGTCCGGCTATCACGAGGCGGTGATCGGCGAACAGCACGATCCGCAGGGCATCCAGGTGGGACTGTTGCGCAGCGACGCCTGGGATGTCGTCAAGACCACCGGATCGGCGGCCTGGCTGGACTACGAACTGGTCGCGATCGCAGCCGAGATCAACGCCAACCATGGCGACCATCGCGCGATCGTCCAGGCCTACCTGGGCGCCGTGTTCGGGTTGGTGCTCGCACAGGATCAAACGCAGTGGCACCAACCGGGAGAGCGCGGCGTGATCCGCGAGCTGGTCCGGATCCAGGAGCGATTACTCGACGGCTATGGGCGGCTGGCGCGTGAACTCGAACGCACTCATCCTCGAGAACCGGGACTGAACTGGACTTGCAGCGCGCCGGGCAACACCTGAGCTCGCCGGCCCTGCATCCGCGCCCTTGTGCTCGGTCGCGCATCCTCGTCGCATGGTCGACCCCGATCGCTCGGGCCTTACGAGCGACCCGCCGCGAGCCGCTCCAGCGCCGCCATGGCATCCTGCGCGCGATCGGCCGGGACGAAGATATGGTCGTGATGGTATCCGGCAATCACGTTCGCGCTGATGCCGGCGTCGGCCAGCGCACGGGCCACCGCCGCCGTCAGTCCGACCGCTTCGAGACTCGAATAGACCGTGAGCGAAATCAGGCGGAACGGCCCCTCGAACGCCAGCCCGGCGCGACGTGCCGATTCGGCCGAAACGACCAGCGTCAATCCCTCCGGCTCGCGTACCGTGGCGAACGGATCGAGGTCGGCCGGGGGTTCGATTGCGGCCGGCACGCTGCAGAAGCCGTATTCTTCCGCGTCCAGTGACGGTTCCAGCGAAGTCAGCAGCTTGCGCAGGTCGCGGATCGGATTCACTCGTTCAAATCTCCTGCCGGTTGGCCATCGCCGGCTCATTATCGTCGCGTATCGACTCGCCGGGTGGCGCCGGTGGGCGCTTCGGACCACGATCGGGATGTAAAGTCCACTTGACATAATGTAAAGCCTGCTTTACACTCGGGTCCTCTTCAATCGGAGCGCCTCTCATGCGCGACCTGTCCTTCCACGAGAAAAGCGCCATCGGCACGCTGATCGCCTTGTGGTTCATCGGCATCTTCTATTTCCACTCGGTCTGGGATCTCTGGCAAGCCGGGCAGTTGCATCCGGCGTCGATGACGGGATTGGCCACAGGCCTCACGATCCTGCTGGTAATCGTTCTGATCGGTTATCACATCGTGATCGCGGCAACCGCAAGGCCGCAGCAGGAAGACGAGCGCGATCGCATGGTGGCGTGGCGCGCCGGCAACATCGGCGGCGTCGTGCTCGGGGTCGCCGTGATCGGCATCGTCGTGCAGGTCCTGCTCGGAGGCGTGTTCGGCCAGACCTTCGCCGAATCACCGATGCTGATCGCCAACGCGCTGATCGCCGCGGTGTTCGTCGCCACCGTCGTCGAATTGATCCTGACGCTGGTGTTCTACCGGCGCGGGATCTGAGTCGCTCACGCCGTGGGTAGCAACCTGACCAACCGGGTCCGGGCGCTTCGCGACGCGCACGACCGCATGACCCAGCAGGCGCTGGCCGACGCGGTCGGCGTCTCGCGCCAAACCATCATCGCGATCGAATCCGGGCGCTACTCGCCGTCGCTGGAAGTCGCGCTGAAAATCGCCCGCACTTTCGGCGAGCCGGTCGAGTCGATCTTTTCGCTCGGGGACGACGCGGCATGAAGGTCGATCCCGGTCAACGATCGCGATGAGCGAGTTCGCCGACTCCGTCCGCGAATTGATGGCGCCCATCGGCCCGGTGCGCGTCCGCGCGATGTTCGGCGGCCACGGCGTTTTCCTGGACGGCTTGATGTTCGCGCTGATCGCCGACGACGAGCTGTACTTCAAGATCGATGCCGAATCGGTCGAGCGCTTTCGCGAGGCCGGCTGCGAGCCATTCGTGTTCGAAAGCCGCGGCCGGAAGGTCGAGATGTCGTACTACTCGGCGCCGCCGGAAGTCTTCGAAGACGCCGAAGCGGCGCAGCAATGGGCCGAACGCGCGCTGGACGCGGCTCTGCGCGGGCGACGCTGAGGCGCGGCTCGAGCCCACCCCGGTATCGGGCGTCGAGCCCCGACGCCACGCCGCGGCAGTCAGCGCCTACATCGCCGCCAGCAGTTCCAGAATCCGACCGGTGATGGACTGGACATCGAAGCTGTCGATATCGTCTACGGGTCCGTTCGAAAGCGCCACGACGACATAGGGATCGCCGCCTTCGTTCTCGAGCAGCCAGGCGTGAGTGAGCACCACCTGTTCGAACCCGGCGTTGGCCGGATCGGCCTCGACGATCAGGTTGCCGCCCTTGTACCAGACGCGGTCCCATTCATTGCGCACGTTCGGCTGGGCCGCGGCCGCGCCCATCGAACGCTCGACCAGCAGCGCTTCGTCGGATCCGACGTCCCAGGTTCGGTGACGCGCCATTGCGTTGCAGATATCCAGCGGCGAGGCGCGCCAGGTCACCGTCGTGGCCAACTCGGCATTATTGAAGCCGCCTCCATTCGCGGCAAACGACCCAAGCGGCTCCAGCGTGCCGGCAAGGAAGGCCGCCTGCTGGGCTTCACTGCCGTTCAGGTAGCCGTTCGCATCGGCAAAAGGCACGCTCAACAGCAGGTGGAAGGTCTCGCTGATGTTCAGGAACGGCGTCAGCAGGCCGGGTTGGGCATGGCCGAAGGCCGAAGGCACGGCATTCATCGCAACGCGACCGACGAGTTCGTGCAGCAGGTCGGTTGCGGTGTTGTCGCTATCGCCGAGCATCAGTTCGGCCAGCTCCAGGACCGTGAACGGCGTATCGTCGGGTTCGGCGGCGACCGGTCCGCCCGGGGCTTCCTCGGCATCGGTCCGGAGCACGATCTGTTCGATCGCAGCCGCGCCGGCTTCGACCATCTCGGCCACGCCGCCCAGCACCCAGATCTTGAAGATCGACGCCGTCGCCCGGGCTTCGGTCTCGTTTCGGCCCTCGATGACGACGCACTGGTCACCGGCGTCGATGCGCCCGATCAATAGCGCGGGCTGGCTGGACATCGTCAGGAACTCGTCGGCGGCCTGCGCCAGGTCCAGGTTCTGGTGCTCCGGCCGAACCACCGTGGCCTGGCCCGTTCCGAAACCCGAAACCCCCAGCAGATCGATTCCCGGGTCGGCGAATCCCGAGCCCAGTCGCACGAACGCGACGTTACCGCTGCTGCCGGTCACCAGGCCCGTGAATCGCATCGGCGTCAGCGCGATCCGATCGGTAACCACGCCGTCCGGGTAGTTGGCGCGCACGGAAAGAAGGAAGTCCCTTGTTTGCTGGACGTTGGTGTTCGCCAGCCAGGACGGCGCGAAGTTCTCGATGATCTCCGCGTCGGTAATCGGCTCTCCTGGCACCAGCTGGTCCAGAAACCACTGCAGCTTTGCGCTGGCGGGCGGCAAGGCTTCAAAGTCGTCGCTGAAAACGAATTCCAGCGCCCCGGCACGCGGACTCAAAATGAGGAGTGCGGCAAGAAGAACAAGGGCGTGAATCCTGCTGCATGAGTTCATTTCGTTTCTCTCGATATCGGGGCCGATGGCGCAGACGCGATGCCTCCACGGCAGCCGAGGCATGCCTTTGGGCGTCGCTACCTATCGAAAGCGCGAGGGAACGAAGTTTCGTATCAGGAAAATCCGGCGCCGCGGTCGACGATCCGGAAGGACTCAGGCCGAGACTTCGCGCGGGCGGCTCAGCAGCGAAACGCCGACGAACAGCACCAGCGAGACCAGCGCGCCGGTGACGATGACCGGGAAGCCCGCGACCAGCGGCAGCGCATCGACCGTGAACCAGCCGAGCTCGGCGGCCAGCCCGAAGCCGGAGCCGCCCAGGATTGCCGCGATCGCGCCCGGGGCCGTAGCGCGCTTCCAGTACAGCCCGCCGACGACCGGAATGAACACCCCGGCCGCGTACAGCGTGTAGGACATCAGCAGCAATCCGATGATGGCCTCGAAGTGCAGCGCCATCGCCAGCGCCATGAGCCCGAGGACCACGGTGACGATGCGCGAGATTGTGAGCAGCCGCTTGGAGTTCTGCGCGGCGGCCGGGTCGATCAGCTTGACGTACAGGTCGTGCGTGACGTGCGAGGTGCCGGCCATCAGCAGCGAATCGGCCGTCGACATG
>CAYPZP010000014.1:0-33701 GCA_964415285.1 uncultured Halomonas sp.
CGATCCCCCGCTTGAGCAGCGCCAGGTCACCCAGCTCGGGCGGCAGGTCCAGCTCGTCGAAGGTCGGAATCTGCGTTTCGATGCGACGGCAGACCACGCCGATCGATCCGCGCTGGAAGAACGCGCTCATCCGGAAGCGCGCCATGCCCTCGATCGAGATCGCGTACTGCAGCTCGCTTTCGCGCAGGAACTGCTCCACCTGCTCTTCGGACATGGTGCCCAGGACGATGCTCTTGGTCGCTTCCTTCGAAAGCGGTTCGCGGTTCAGCGGCGTGATCCGGCCGTTGACCTTGATGCACGGCGGCGCGCCCACGGTCACCAGCAGGTCGGAACCGCTTTCCTCGTGGAGCTTCTTCAGCCAGGTGTCGATCACGCTCATGCCTCAGCCTCCTGCACTCAAATCGCGATTCAGGCAAACGCCTTCTTGTCGACCGCCTTGCGGCGCGCCTCGGGCTTGGCGACCAGGCCGCGTCGAACCAGCTCGGTCAGGCTCTGATCCAGCGTCGCCATGCCGACATTCTGTCCGGTCTGGATCGCCGAATACATCTGCGCGACCTTGTCTTCCCGAATCAGGTTGCGAATGGCCGGCGTCGCCAGCATGATCTCGTGGGCCGCGACGCGGCCGCCGCCCACTTTCTTGATCAGGGTCTGGGAGATGATGGCGCGCAGCGATTCAGAGAGCATCGAGCGCACCATGTCCTTTTCCTCCCCGGGGAACACGTCGATCACGCGGTCGATGGTCTTGGCGGCCGAGGAGGTATGCAGCGTCCCGAACACCAGGTGTCCGGTTTCGGCGGCGGTCAGCGCCAGACGGATGGTCTCGACGTCGCGAAGCTCACCCACCAGGATGATGTCCGGATCCTCGCGCAAGGCCGACCGCAACGCCTGGTTGAAGCCCAGCGTGTCTTTCTTTACCTCGCGCTGATTGATCAGGCACTTCTTCGAGGTATGCACGAATTCGATCGGATCCTCGATGGTCAGTATATGCCCGGCGACGTTCTTGTTGAGGTGGTCGACCATCGCCGCGAGCGTGGTCGACTTGCCCGAGCCGGTCGGGCCGGTGACGAGGACCAGACCGCGCGGCACATCGATGATGTCGCGGAACACCGCAGGTGCCTGCAGATCCTCGAGCGTGCTGATTTCATTGGGAATGACGCGGAACGCAGCGCCCGTGCCCCGATCCTGGTGGTAGGCATTGACGCGGAAGCGCGCCAGGCCGGGAACGTTGTAGGAAAAATCGACCTCCAGCTCGGCCTCGAAGTCCCGTCGCTGATGGTCGTTCATCACCGAATAGACCAGATCCGACATTTCCTTGGCTTCGATCGCGGGCACGTTGATACGGTGAATATCGCCGTCGACGCGAATCATCGGCGGCAGACCGGCGGAAAGATGCAGGTCCGACGCACTGTTCTTGACGGTGAAGGCAAGCAGTTCGGTGATATCCATCGGCGTTCTCCGGCTGGAATGGCGGGCTCCACAGCAAACCCGGTGATCGGCAATCCGAATCGACGAACGGGTCGATCAACGGGATCCCGCACCGCGCCTTCGGCACCGATCCGCGACCCGGCATCCCCACTCGTTGCCTGATTCCTACACTTACTACAATACCGATCATACCCGATCCGAACGCGTCGAAAAATGCCCACTACCCAGCCACTGGCCCAGCGCCTGGCCTGCGTCGAACAACGAATCGACCGCGCGTGCCGCGAACACGGCCGGGCTCGAAGCGAGGTCACGCTGCTGGCGGTCGGCAAGACCCGGGCGGCCGACGAGCTGCGCCGCGCCTTTGCCGCCGGCGTGCGCTGCTTCGGCGAGAACTACGTCGACGAGGCCGTCGGCAAGCTCGATCGGCTTCGCGACCTGGACGCGGACTGGCACTTCATCGGTCCGATTCAGTCGAACAAGACGCGCACCCTCAGCGCGCGCTTCGACTGGGTCCAGACCGTTGATCGCGCCAAGATCGCACGCCGGCTCGCAGACCAGCGCCCGAGCAGCTTGCAGCCGTTGGCGGTCCTGATTCAGGTCAATATCGATCGCGAACCGCAGAAGGCCGGCTGCGATCCAGACGAGATCGACGCCCTGGCCGGCTTCATCGCCGAACGCGACGCGCTGGCGCTGCGCGGCCTGATGGCCATTCCCTCGGCGGAACGATCCGCATCCGAACGCCGTGAACCCTTTGCGCGCATGCGCTCGCTGTTCGAACGGCTGGCGCGAGTTCACCCGTGCGCGGATACGCTGTCGATGGGCATGTCCGGCGACCTCGAAGACGCCATTGCCGAGGGTTCGACCCTGGTGCGGATCGGCACCGCGCTGTTCGGGCCCCGGCCCGGCTGACGCGGTCGCGCATTGCCGTGCCGGCGGCGGTTAGAATTCGCGCATGGAGCAGCGAATCGCGATTATCGGCGCCGGCAACATGGCACGCGCGCTGGTCGGCGGCCTGATCGCCCGCGGGCACGACCCGGACCGCATCACGGCAGCCGATCCGGACGACGCCACGCGCGATGCGATGCGAACGGCGTTCAGCGTCCGCGTCTCGGCCGAAAACGCACACGCCACAGCCGGCGCCGACGTGGTCATCCTGGCGGTCAAGCCGCAGGTCATCGAAGCCGTCGCCGGTTCGATCGCCGAGACGCTGGATCCGGATTGCCTGGTCGTCAGCGTGGCTGCCGGCGTGTCGATTTCGACGCTGCGCGATGCGCTCGTTCCGGGCCGACCCGGGCTGGCCCGGGTCATGCCGAACACGCCGGCGCTCAAGGGTGTCGGCGCCACCGGGCTGTTTGCCGATGCGGGTTGCTCGGAATCGCAGCGCGATGCGGTGCGCCGCATTTTCGAATCGGTCGGCCGCGTATTCGAGATTGCCGATGAGTCGCTGATGGACGTCGTAACCGCCGTCTCCGGCTCCGGGCCGGCCTACTTCTTCGCCGTGACCGAAGCGCTGGCCCGCGCCGGCGCCGAGGCCGGACTGGCGCCCGAGGTTGCCGAGAGGCTCGCTGCACAGACCGCGGCCGGCGCCGGGGCCATGCTGGCCGACGGCGACACCGGCGCCGCGGAACTCCGACAGCGCGTCACTTCGCCCGGCGGCACCACCGAAGCCGCGCTGAATGCGCTGGGTCGCGAAGGGCTGGACCGGATCGTCGCCTCGGCGGTCTCGGCCGCGATCCAACGCGGACGTGAGCTCGGCGGCGGGGGCGGCCGATGATCCGGCCGGGCCGCGCACGCATCGGATGCTCTCCGGCGCCCGGCGCTGCGACGCGCCTCGACCCAACCGGGAGCGGGTGAAATGGGCGGCTCAGTCGGCAACGCATTCGCATTCCTGATCGAGACGCTGTTCAGCCTGTATCTGGCCGCGCTGATGCTGCGCGTGCTGCTCGAAGCGGTCGGCGCCGATTACTACAACCCGGTCTGCCAGATTCTGCTCAAGGTCACCGAACCGCTGGTCGCGCCGCTGTCGAAGCTGATTCCGCGCCTGGGCCGCTTCAACACTGCCGCGGTGGTCGCGCTGATCGCGATCCAGACCATCTCGGTCATCGTCGTCAGCGCCGTGTCCGGATACAGCCTCGACCCGCTTCAGGCATTCGTGATCTCGCTGTTTCGACTGGTACGCATGCTGCTGGTCATGTACATGGTGCTGATCATCGCCGAGGTCATTCTTTCGTGGGTCGGCGGCGCCATGCGCCATCCCATCATCCCGCTGATCTACCAGCTGACCCGGCCGGTGCTGGCGCCGATCCGCCGTGTGCTGCCGTCGATCGCCGGGCTGGACCTGTCGCCGCTGATCGCGATCATCGGCATTCAGTTCCTGATGATCCTGATCGGCGTGCGCTGATACGCCGCGCCGAAGCCCGGTGCGGGCATTGCCGCCGACCCGACTGCGGCATTACGATGTCGACATGTGCAGGTTCTCGCGATTCGCCGGGGACCGCACCCACCGGATCACGGAGAAGCCATCCATGCGTTCAATATTCGCCACCCTTGCCGCCGCCCTGGCCCTCGCGTTCGCCGCATCGGCCGTGGCTCAGCAGTCGCAGCAGTTCGGAACCTACGAAGTCCACTACAGCACGCTGAACACCAACATGCTGTCACCCGAAATCGCCAGCGCCTACGGCATCCAGCGCACCGGCACCCAGGCCATGCTCAACATCACGGTGCTCGATACCGAGTCCGGCGAGCCGGTGCAGGCCGGGGTCGAAGCAACCGCCACCAACCTGACCGGTCAGCGGCGTGATATCAAACTGCGCGAAATCAGAGACCAGGGCGCGATCTACTACATCGGCCAGTTCAGGATTCACAACGAGGAGTCGCTCAATTTCAGCGTCCGGATCCGCCCACAGGAACACGACGGCGATCCGTTCACGCTGACTTTCCGACAGCAGTTCTATACCGGCTGAGACCGCACCCACGGTCGCGCCGCGCCGTCACCGACCCTTCGGCGACCCATCACCCGGCCGCCGCGGCCCGGTGCTTGCGTCGCATGAACTCCCGATGGGGCACTCCCAGCAGATCGGCCAGGCGCCGCACGAGATGCTCCTCGTGTCGATCCAGGCGCCCATCGGCGTAAGCCACGCGCCATAGCCATTCGACCAGTTCGCCGCGCGTCGATCCGTCGAGACTGGTCCGGAGCTGATGCGTGAACTCGTGCAACGAATGCGACGCGCGCTGCGCTCGGGCAGCCTCTTCCAGCAGTTCGTCGAGTTCGGCCGACTCCAGCCCGAAGCGCTCGGTCACCGCGCGCTCGATCATCCGGCGCTCGTGCTCATCGATGCCGGCGTCGGTGGCGGCCAGCTCCAGCAGCAGAACCGCCGCAGCACGCGGCAGCGCGTGATCGTCGGGCTCCGGTTCGTGGCGGTTGACGATTTGCTTGAGGTTTTCGAGAAAGTTGGTCATCGGGCAGGTTGACGATTTCGATTCTGGATACTTGCCTTCGCATCTTCGCGTTCGACGGTAGCATGGGACCGTCGGCGCGATTTGATGATTGACAGGTTCGTCTTGCATCGGGCTTCGTGCTTGCGGGTCGGGGTTGGCGCTTGTTCGGGACAGTCAATGTCCAACTCATCCCGTGCTACGGAGACTGCGGGAGAGAAGACGCCCTTCGCTCGAGCGCTTTGGTCCGAACCACGGCACATCGGTGCGCCCCCGGCTTCACCGAGGTGTCCGGAAGCCGGTGAACCCGGCAGCTGGAACGAGCCCGGCCACGGCCCGGGCATCGAATGCGGATGCCGCTTGCCGGCAGGCGCGCCATCCACAAAACCCGAGATCTCCAAGGCGCCGCGCCTGCAGAAAAACGTACCATAGCCCCATGACCCCGGAACGGAAACAACGCATCATCGACACCGCCGTGCGGCGCCAGCCCGACCTGACCGTGTTCATGGAGCGCGTGCACAAGCCGCACAATTTCGCCGCCGTGCTGCGGACCTGCGATGCGGTCGGCGTGATGCACGCCCACGCGGTGCCGGGCGAGCACGGCCTGCCCGCGCTCAACAACACCGCCCAGGGTGCCCAGCGCTGGGTCGGCCTGACCCGGCATGCCGAGACCGCTTCCGGGCTCCGGGCGCTGCAGGAGCAGGGTTTCAACTGCGTGGCCGCGCACTTTTCCGATGGCGCCGTCGACTTTCGTGAGATCGACTACACCCGGCCGACGGCGCTGGTGCTGGGTACCGAGAAGTTCGGCATCAGCAAGCAGGCAGCGGACGCCTGCCACGCGCATGTCGTCATCCCGATGCACGGCATGACGCAATCGCTGAACGTCTCCGTTGCCTGCGCCATCATTCTCTACGAGGCCGAGCGTCAGCGAACCGCTGCGGGAATGTACGGCGACCACGATGCGCAGGCCCCGCCGTGGCGGGACCTGGTCGAGAACTGGATCGCACGCGACCTCGCCCGGCGCAAGACCCCGCTGCCCGAGGCCGACTGACGGCTTCCAGCAACGGTCGGGTCGAGATCGGGACTCGGGAACACGTGCGGGAAACGCGCACGCACAGGCCCGGACGATGCGCTTCGGATGCGCGCCACCGGGTCGGGGCGCGCAAGACCGAAGGCGGAAAACCCGGAAAACCGGTTTGCTACGGATACAACAGCTGCTTCTGCCAGCCGTCGTGCCCGGCGGTATAGAGCACGCGCTCGTGCAGCCGGAATTCGCGGCCGTACCAGAATTCGATGCGCGACGGGTCGACCCGGTAGCCCGACCAGTACGGCGGGCGCGGGATCTCGCGATCACGATACTCGGCCTCCAGCTCGGCGACCCGCTCGACCAGGGTCTCGCGCCGATCCAGCTCGCGCGACTGCCGTGAGGCCCAGGCACCGATCCGGCTGCCGCGCGGCCGCGAGGCGAAATAGGCGTCGGCTTCGTCGTCCGAAACCGGCGCGGCGCGGCCCTCGATCAGCACTTGCTGTTCGGTCTCTCGCCACCAGAAGGTCAGCGCCGCAGACGGATTGGCAGCGAGCTGGTCTCCCTTGCGGCTCTCGATATTGGTGTAGAAGACGAACCCGTCGGCGTCATAGCCCTTCATCAGCACGACGCGCACCGAGGGCCGCCCTGCTTCGTCGGCGGTCGCCAGCGACATGCCGTTGGCCTCCGGGATGCCGGATTCGATTGCATGATCGAACCCGCTACGAAAACGTTCGAGGATTTCTTCGGTCATTCGCATCGCAACAACTCCGAGTATCCGGCCTTGTAATCCGGATACTGTAGCGCAAAGCCGGTCGAAAACAGGCGCTCGGCACGCACTCGCTTGCCCTGACCGCCGTCGTCCTCGACCGCTTCGGGCCCGGCCACGCCGAGCTGATCGGCAAGCCACCGAAGCACTTCCCAGCGCGGCGCCGGAGACCGATCACTGGCCACGTACAGCGGCTCGGGCGCGTCCATCTCGATCAGGTGGGCCAATGCCGCGGCGCAGTCCTCCGAATGAATGCGGTTAGTCCACAGCGGCGGGTCTCGCCGGCAGCGCACACCGCCGCCTCGAACCTTGCGGATCAGGAAGTCGCGACCCGGACCGTAGATACCCGAAAAACGCACGGCGGTTCCGCCCTGCTCCCGCGCCAAGTGCTCGGCCTCGAGCAGAATCTCACCGTTGAATTTCTTCGGCACGGTGGGCGATCGCTCATCCACCCACTCGCCGTGGTCCTGGCCGTAGACGGCCGTGCTCGAGACCACGATCCAGCGCGGGCTGTCGGCCTGATCCATCAATGCCTGCAAACCGTCAATGTAGGTCTGCCGGTAAGCCGTCGGGCTGAATTCCCCCGGCGTTGCGGTGTACACGATCGCATCCCAGCGACCGCGCGCGACCTTCAGCGTCTCGGGGCGCAGCAGATCCGCCGACAGCGGGACGATCGGCGCGGCCAGTTTCTCGACATTGCGGCGCAGGCCGTGGACATGCCAACGGCGGAGACGACGCGCCAGGCGCTGGCCCAGGTCACCGCAGCCGGCAATCAGCAACCGCCGCATCGGACCCGGCATCAGGCCTGCTGCGGCTCCGGCGTCGGACCCGCGCCGTCATTCGGGGGCGTGCGGTCCGGCGGCGGCAAGCGCCTGAGCCAGATCAGCCAGACCACCAGCGCATCAAGAATGATCAGCGCCTGCCAGAGGTAGAGATGAAACCACTCGAACCAGACCATGTTCCACTGGCCCAGGTAGAACAGGCTGATGATGCGCACCAGATTCAGCGCCTGGATCGCAACGAACCCGATGGCAAAACCGATCAGCTTGGCCTTGAGCGAGGCCGGAAACGCGAACATCGCGGCAAACAGGATGATCAGCGCCTCGACCCCGTTGCAGCCTGGTTCGATGGAAACCGCGAAGCCGCTTTCGAGATCGCGAATCACCTTGCCGGATGAAATGACGCCGGCATCGAACAACTCGATGAGGTTCACGCTGACCCAGGCGATGCCGGCGGTGAACGGCAGGATGACATGATCCTGGACCGGTTTCATTACCTCGACGCTGAACAAGGTAACGAGCAGAACCACGAAGACGATGAAGAAACGGGCCATGGGCTGTCGCGCGTCCAGGTCGATTGCAGGCGAGTATGGTACCCAAATCGGATCGCCGGGGCCGCACCGCGCATTCACGCATCCATCGAGATCGCTCGGGCCCAGGCCAGACGCTTGTGCTCAACCGACAGGGCCGCGTGCGCCGGACTCGTCGACGGCATCCGCAGCCGCTCGAGATTCGACGCCGGCGGCGCCAGCGCGGGCTGGACCCGACGAATCCACGCCTGCTCCGCGGCACGGCCGTTGAACACGATCCGGACCAGGCCGGGACAGCGATCGAACAACCATCCGAAGTCGTTGACCACCACCGAGTCGGGCTCGATGCGCTGGTCCAGGCTGCCTCGACGCCGACAGCGGGCGATGACGTCCCACAGCGCGATTCCGTGCCGAGCGAGATGCTGCAGGCGCGCCTCATAATCGGCCTGTGCTTCGAATCCCAGCAGCGAGGCCATGATCGGCCAGAATGCGTTGCGCGGATGAGCGTAATAACGCTGGTCCTGCAGCGACCGGACACCGGGCATGCTGCCCAGCACCAGGATCCGGGCGCGGTCGTCGAATACCGGCGCAAAGCATCGGGCCGGGGCAGAAGAATCGGACTTCGACATCACCCGGTCATGGTAGCGCCGGCGACGCAGCGGCACGCAGCCGGCAACCGGGCACCGCGCCGCTCGCGGGCGACGGCTGGCCGTCCGGGAGCGATTTCCTGTAGCATCCCGAACAAGGCCCAAGGACGCATCGTCCGTGGACAACATCTTCCTGATCGGCCCCATGGGGTCGGGAAAGACAACGCTGGGGCGGCGCATCGCACCCCGTTTCGACCTGGAGTTCGTCGACCTCGACGAGGAACTCGAACGTCGTTGCGGCGTCGAGGTCGCGGTCATCTTCGATATCGAGGGCGAGCAGGGTTTCCGCGAGCGCGAGGGCCGGCTGCTGGCCGAAATCGCGCAGACGCCCGGCCAGCTGGTGGCGACCGGAGGCGGTTCGGTGCTCGCGCCCGCCAACCGGGGCGTCATCCGCGACAGCGGCTTCGTGGTCTGGCTGAATGCGACGGTCGACCAGCAGATCCGTCGGCTCGAACGCGACAAGCGGCGGCCGCTGCTGGCCGCACCCGATCGCCGTCAGCGCCTGACCGCCATGGCCGAGGAGCGCAACCCGATCTATGCCTCACTCGCCGATGCCGTATTCGATTCGAGCAATCGCCCGCTGCACCGAATGGCCGACGCCCTGGAACGTACAATCCGTGACTCGTTGAGCGCCGACGCGAATCTGCAATGCCCATCCTTGAACTGAAGCACGCCGGCGGGCGCACCGTCATCAACGCCGAGCGCGGGCTGATTGCGAACCCGCGCCGCTGGCGCGAAATCCTGACCGGCCGGGTGCTCATCGTCACCGACCAGACCGTTGCCGGACACTACCTGCAGGCGCTGATCCAGACCACCGCTGAATCCGGCCCGGCCGAGTTGATCCTGCCGCCGGGCGAACAATCCAAGACCGCCGAGCAATGGCTGGCCATCATCGACAAACTGGCCGCGATCGGCGCCCAGCGCGATGCCACCGTCCTGGCGCTGGGCGGCGGCGTGATCGGCGACCTGGCGGGTTTTGCCGCAGCCAGCTACATGCGCGGTATCCGCATCGTCCAGGCACCGACCACGCTGCTGGCCCAGGTCGACGCTGCCGTCGG
Source organism: uncultured Halomonas sp. (assembly GCA_964415285.1). Lineage (GTDB taxonomy): Bacteria > Pseudomonadota > Gammaproteobacteria > Xanthomonadales > Wenzhouxiangellaceae. The sequence goes on from CAYPZP010000014.1 coordinate 9,668, forward strand.
CGGCAAGACCGGATTCAACCTGCCCGCCGGGAAGAACCTGGTCGGCGCCTTTCACCAGCCCGCCGCGGTGATGATCGACGTCGAGACGCTGGCCACGCTGGACCAACGCGACTACCGCGCCGGACTGGCGGAAGTGGTCAAGTACGGCGCCATCCGCGATGCCGACTTCATCGGCTGGCTGGAAACGCACAGCCTGGATCTGCTGCGGCGCCGCGCCGACGTGCTCGAACAGACCGTGGCGCGCGCGGTCCAGCACAAGATCGATGTCGTGGAAGCCGACGAACGCGAATCGGGCCAGCGCGCGCTGTTGAACTTCGGTCATACTTTCGGCCACGCGATCGAGACCGCGACCGGTTACGAACAGCTTCGCCACGGCGAAGCCGTTGCCATCGGCATGTGCCTGGCCGTGCGGCTCGGCGCGCGCCGTGGCGAGCTGGAACAGTCCGAAGCGACTCGTCTCGTCGATCTGATCGAGGCGCTGGGTCTGCCGACGCGACTGCCCGACGGGCTCGAACCGTCCGCGCTGCTCGATCACATGTACCTGGACAAGAAAAACCGCGCCGGCCGGATCCGCCTGATCCTGCTGGATGCCCTCGGCACCGCGCGCATCCGCGACGATGTCGACCCGAATCACCTGCTGGAGTTGCTTGAATCATGAATGAAGCACGACAGGACAGCCTGTTCATGCGCGCGCTCAGGCGCGAGCCCGTCGATCGCACCCCGATCTGGCTGATGCGCCAGGCCGGACGCTACCTGCCCGAATACCTGGCAACCCGCGCCCAGGCCGGCGACTTCCTGACGCTGGCCGGCACCCCGGAACTGGCCGCAGAAGTGACGCTGCAGCCGATCCGGCGCTACGGGTTCGACGCCGCGATCCTGTTTTCCGACATCCTGATCCTGCCGCACGTCATGGGCCTGGGGCTCGGCTTCACTCCGGGCGAAGGTCCGAAGTTCGAGCGCCCGCTGCGCGATCCGGCCGACATCGCCGATCTGCCGCGCCCCGATCCCAACGACGACACCGCCAGCGTCATGGAAGCCGTGCGGCTGATTCGTCGCGACCTGCCCGCCGACGTGCCGTTGATCGGTTTCGCCGGCAGCCCCTGGACCGTGGCGACCTACATGATCGAGGGTGGCAGTTCACGCGACTTCAAGCGCGCCAAGAAGATGCTGCTGGAATACCCGGAACAATCCGACCGGCTGATCGCCCACCTGGCCGACAGCACCGCCGACTACCTGATCGCCCAGGTCGAGGCCGGCGCCGACGCGCTGATGGTGTTCGATAGCTGGGGCGGCGTGCTATCGCCGGCGATGTTCGAGCGCTTCTCGCTGGCCGGCATGCAGCGCATCGTCGATCGCGTGCGCGAAGCGCAGCCCGACATGCCCGTCATTCTCTTCGCCAAGGGCTGCGGCGGCATGCTCGAGTCGCTGGCCGACACCGGCTGCGATGCGCTGGGCCTGGATTGGACCACGCGGCTAAGCGACGCGCGCCGTCGCGTCGGCGACCGGGTCGCGCTGCAGGGGAACCTGGATCCGGTCGTGCTCACCACCAACCCCGACGTGATCCGGGCAGCGGTTGCCGACGTCCTCGACGACTTCGGTCCGGGCAGCGGCCACATCTTCAATCTCGGCCATGGCATCACGCCGGACGTTCCCCCGGAGCACGTGCAGGTGCTGGTCGAAACGGTCCGCCGACTCAGCCAGCGCTGATTCGACTCAGGGCCCGGTCGATCAACGCGCCGATCAGGCGCGGCTCGGTCAGCGGCCGACGCAGGAGCACGGCCGGCGATTCGATGCCCGGGTCGGGTTCGCCCAGGTGCCAGCACGCGATGCCGGCCGATCGAACGCGCTCCAGCGTCGCCGAATCGATCTCGCGATGCCGGTAGACCAGTACGTCGAAGTCATGCGGCGTTCGACCCAGGCGCTGGATTTCGATCGACCATCGCCGGGCCAGGCGACGGACGTCGCGGTGATCGGCAGCCTCCAGCGCGGTCGCCAGGCGAACGCCCGCGAGCAGGCCCGAGCTGAACGGCGGCTGGCGCTGCAGGCCCGCCAGCGGCAGTCGTAACGTGAACCGACTGCCGTGTCCTGATCGACTCGTCAACCCGATCTCACCGTCCATCGCCTCGACCAGCCGGCGGGAAATGGCCAGGCCGAGCCCGGTTCCGCTGTGCCGTCGGGTCGTGCCGCCCTCGAGCTGGGTGAACGGTTCGAACAACTCGCGCTGAACCCGGGCATCGATGCCGGGGCCGGTGTCGGAAACCGCCAGGCACAGCCGGTCCTCCCGATCCAGCCAGGCTTCGAGTTGAACGGCGCCCGAAGGCGTGAATTTCACCGCGTTGCTGATCAGGTTGCCGACGATCTGCGCGATCCGGTCGGCGTCGCCCAGCGCCATGACCGGCAGGTCGGATTCAACGCGAAGTCGCAGCACCAGGCCGGCGGCATCGGCGCTGGGGGCATGCAGTTCGGCCACCCGCTCGAGCATCGCCAGCAGGTCGAAGGCCTGAACGTCGAGCTCCACGCGACCGGCTTCGATGCGCGAAAGGTCCAGGATATCGTTGAGAATCCGCTCCAGCTGGCGACCCGAGGCACGCATCGTGCGCAGGGTTTCGAGACTGCCGGAATCGAGATCGTCGCGATCCATCAGTTCCATCATTCCGAGCAGCCCGTGCAGCGGCGTGCGGATTTCGTGGCTCATGGTTGCCAGGAACTCGGACTTCGCGTCGCTGGCCTGTCGCGCCTCGCGCGCAAGGTTGCGCACTTCGACGAACAGCCTGGCGTTCTCCAGAACCTGGCCGGCCACCTGCGCAAAAAGATCCAGCCGCGCCTGCACCGGCGCACGGCGTTCGGCATCCAGCTCCGGGAGCCAGACCCGCGCCAGCGGTTGATCGGCATCGCCCAGCGACATCAGCGTGCCGGGCCCGCCGTCGCGGCGGGCGGCATCGATGCGGTCGGGATCGACGCAATCCTCCGAATCGCCGAACGAGCGCAGATCGCGCGGCAGCCCGGGATGGACGAACAGCACATGACCCGGTCGGGTATCGGCCAGATCGCACGCCGCTTCGGCGATCTCCGCGCCAAGACGCTCCGGGTCCAGGCTGCGATTGAGCCGCTCCAGCAATGCGCGCTGGAGATCGGCCAATTGCTGGTGCGCCTGCATTCGACGCAGGGACTCGCGCCGGACGCGCCGCGCCGTCAGCGACCGCCAGCCCAGGCCGGTGAAGGCCAGGGCCATGACCGCATAGGCGGCCCAGGCCGGTGCCGAACGCCACGGCGGCGGAGCAATCTCGAAATCGATCGCGTCGCCGGAGCGATTCCAGACCCCGTCGACGTTGGCTGCCTGGACCTGGAATCGATATCGACCGGCGGGAAGATTGCTGTAGAAGCGCGACGTTCGACCCGCGAATTCCTGCCAATCGAGATCCCAGCCGTCGAGCCGGACCCGATAGCGATTCTGCGACGGGTCGATGTAGGACAAGGCCTGGAATCGAAACTCCAGCGAGTTGCGGTCCCATTCGAAGCGCGGCCGGGCCACATCGTCGGGCTTGAGCCGCAGCACCCGATCGCCGGCTCGCAGCGCGGTCACGTAGACCGGCGGCGGACTGGACGCGGATGCGATCGCAGCGGGATCGACCACCAGCAATCCCTCGTCGGTGCCGGCCGCGAACCGGCCGTCGCCCAGGTCGACCGTCGAGCGCGGATTGAACTGGGTCTGCCGCAGGCCCTCGCGCCCGGAAAACAACCGGAACCTGCCGCCGGACAGCTCCAGCCGCGCAAGGCCGATACTGGTCAGAATCCAGAGCCGGTCCGGGCGCGGAATGAGCGCGTGCATCTGGCCGGCCGGCAACCCGTCGTCGGCGGTGAAACGCGCGAGGCGCTCCAGCCTCGCAGGCCCGATCCGGAACTGCTCCAGCATCGAGTCCGAGGCCAGCCACAGCGCGCGCCCGTCGAACGCCAGCGTCGAGAAGTCGCCGTCGCTGGAGCGGTGCACAGGGACGAATCGCCCGGATGGCGCCTGCCGATAAAGCGTGCGGCTTCCCAGCAGCCACCAGCGACCGTCCGGCCCCAGGCGGATGTCTCGCAACAACGATCCGGAGATCGAGCGATCCGCGCCGGCTCCTGCGTACCAGGCGTCGAGCAAGGACCCGCCGGCGTCCAGTAACCGCAGGCGACCGTTATCGTCGGCCAGCCAGAGCCGGTCCGAACCCGCGGATTCGATGAACTCGTATTGCCTTGCGCGATCGCGAGCGATCTCCTCGAAGACGACCTCATCGCCGGTCTGTGCGTCGTGCCGGACCAGATAGCGACGCTGCAGCACCCAAATGTGTCGCTCGCCGGCGTGCAGATCGATGATGTGACCCGACTGGTCCGAGGGCAGGGTCCCGATCGGGCGTCCCTGTCCGGTCACGAGATCCAGCGCCAGCAGCGATGAATCCGCCGTGCCGACCCAGATCACCCCGCCGCGCTGATCGACCGCGGTCACGCGCGCGGCGCGCTGCTGTCCATCGACGAGCGAGTACGACCGGAAACCCCGCCAGCCCGGCGGCAGGCGTGCCACGCCGGCGCCGTTGCTGGCGACCCAGACTTCGCCTTCGGCGCCGACCAGCACGTCGGTGATCATCGCGGTGCCGAGCGGATTGCCGAACTCGCCCCGAAACGCCTCCTGCCGACCGGACTCGGGATCCAATAGCGCCAGACCGGATCGAAATCCCAGCCACAAACGGCCGTCGCCGGCGCTTCGGATCGCACCGATGGTTCGCTCGATCGGCCATTGGCGCGCCAGGTCCACGGAACCGGAACCCGCCTGTCGGAGACCGATCTCGAGCATGCCCCCCTGCCCGCCGACGAACGCCGTGTCGTCGTCGGCCAGCTCCAGCGTCAAGAACACCGACAGTTCGGTCTCGCCGGCACCCAGGACCCGGTGCGCGGCATGCGGTGGATCGGCATCGACCCGCCACAACCCATCGGTGCGCAGCAGCCACAACCGGCAGCGGCGATCGACCGCGAGCTGAACGCCGAAGCCCTGCTCCGGCAGGCCGGCCTGATCCGGACGGAAATGCTGCGACCGCCCCGTGGCCGGGTCGAGACGCACCATTCCGTCGACGGCGTACACGCCCCAGATCGAGCCGTCGCAGGCCTCGGCCATCGACCAGACATAGCGGCCCCGCAGCGCACCGCCGCGTCCTTCCGGCGCCCAGTGCTGCACCACCTGCGTGCCTTCCAGCCGCACCACGCCCTGCCCGGACAACGCCGCCCAGACCGATCCATCGCTCGCTGCCAGCAGGGAAAGTACGTTGTTGCCCGGCAGCGAATCGATGCGATCCGGGTTGCGCCGAAGCACGTTCAGCTCCAGCCCCTCGTGCCGCACCAGGCCGCCCTGGGTACCGATCCAGATGTAACCGTGGCGATCCCGGGCCAGCGCCTCGACAGCCGAGTTGGGCAAACCGTCGGCCGTGGTCAGCCAGTTCACCACCGCCGACGGCGAAGAATCCGCCACCGTCCCGCCCGCCAGCACCAAAGCCGAAAGGCCGCAGGCAGCGATGCCGATGCGACGGACGGAGTTCGCGACTGTTCTGCTCAAGCGCCCCACACGCATGGCTCGAGCATAGCCGATTCTGGCGACGCTGCCAAACGCGAGTCATCGCGCCGGTGCGCCATCCCGCAGCGCATCGGCCGTTGCGGCCGGGCGAGCGGCCGGGCTCAGGCGCTGAAGCGTTCGGCCAGCCGGGTCACGTTCGCCGGTTGTGCCAGGCGTGCGAGTCCGGAACCCAGCGTCGCTTCGGCGCCGCGGCGGTTCTTCGGATCCGGGCACTGGACCGAGAAACTGGCCTGGATCGCCAGCGTCGTTCCGGGGAAGCGGGCCGGATTGGCCGCCAGGTGGTCGCGCAACCGATCGCGGAGCCGCTTGGCCCCGATCGCGTCGGTGGACATCAGGATCGTGCTCACAACGTTGTTGTCGCTGCGTCCCAGCGAATCCTCGAGCCGCACTTCGCGCGCCACGACGCGCTCGACGTGGCGCATCAGCGACTCGGCCCACTTGTCGCCGAAACGCGCGGCGACTCCGGCATGGTTATCGACTCGCAGATGCAGCAGCGAATAGGCCTCGCCGGTGCGATCGTGGTAGCTGGCGACCTGTTCCAGCGTATCGAGCAGCGCCGCGCGCGTTGCCCGCAGATTGGCTGGACGCGCCGGGTGCGCCGAAGACGAGATCGACCGCGTCAGATACTCCCGCGCGGGTTCGATCAGGTCGGTATCCGAAAACGGCTTGGGCACGAGGTCATTGGCACCGGCATCCATCGCCATCCGGCGTCCCCGGGCTTCTTCCATGCCGGTTACCGCCAGGATCGGAAGCGCGCGAATTCGATCGTCCGAAGCGCTGCGAATCCGGTGGATCAATTCGACCCCGTCGACCTCCGGCATGATCAGGTCGGTGATCACGACGGCAATCCGCGAATCGCGACGCAGCGCTTCCCAGGCCTCGTGGCCGTTTTCGGCCAGGACGACTTCGAATGCCGGTCGCAGGAAGCGTCCGGCGGCAAAACGCATCAGCCGCGAGTCGTCGACAAACAGTACTCGTTCCATGACCCCAATCCCCGTGTCCAGGACCGCCGCGGCGGACCAGCCGTCACCGCGGTCCGGTGGCAATTCGCCCCGGTTGACCGCTCGAAGTTACCGCCAGAGTAACAATGCAATGTTCGTGCCGCGGGCGGCAATGGGGTCTCAGGTCTTTGATTCTGAACCGATAGATCGAGTCGGCATTTCGCGCGTGAGGCTTCGAATGCTGCCGTTGTGCGGCAGTTCCCGACCGCTACTGGCGGATCGCCTCGAACTCGAAGCGCAGCGCGACGTCGTCACCGACCAGGCCGTTGGCCACGGCGTAATCCATGCCCCAGTCGCTGCGCTGGATCGTCGTGCTCGCCGAAATCCCCAGGGTTTCCTGGCCGTGGCCGAACGGATATTCACCGCGCTTGTTGATCCGCACGTCCAGCACGACTTCACGGGTCTGGCCGAGCAGCGTGAGATCGCCGGTCAGCTTGCCACCGCCGTTATCGGGCGTGTAGCGCCGCGCTTCGAACACGATTTCCGGGTGTTCTCCGGCATCGAGGAAGTCGTCGTTGCGCAGATGCTCGTCGCGTTCTTCATGGGCGGTAAAGACGCTGTCGGCCCGGACCGTGAAACGGCCTTCGAACAGTTCCTGCGTTTCGGGGTCGTAGCGAAAGGAGCCGCCGGCTTCGGCGAACATTCCGATCTGTCGCTGGTAGCCGATGTGATCGACATCGAAGGCCACCGAGACGTGATCGGGGTCGACTTGCCAGTCCGCGGGTTCGGCCGCGACGGGGGACGCGGCAGCCAGCGCCAGCGCCCCCAGCAAGAGCAATCGGGTTCGGATCGTCATGTCGTTCTCCTTGATTCGAGGTCTTCGGGTTCGGATCGCCGCGGGCGATTTCGCACCAGCCACAGCGCGTCGCGAAGGAACGAGTGGCCGAGCGCCGCCAGTGCCAGCGCCAGCAGCAGCTGCGTCGTCGGCGGCTCCAGCCACGGTAACAGCACCGCCGACAACACCAGCCCCTGGGCCACGCAAACCCCCTTGCGCCAGCCGCTCTCGGGCAGATCGCGGCGCCACCACGGGATCACCGTCCCGACGGCAAGGAACAGATAGCGCATCAAGCCGATTGCCAGCACCCACCAGCCGCCCTGCCCCGCCATCACCACCGCCACACTCAGCGCGAGAATCAGCAGCGCATCGATTTCCATATCGAAACGGGCGCCGAACGCCGTGACGCTGCCGGACACGCGCGCGACCCAGCCGTCGACGCCGTCGAGCACGATCGCGATCAGCGCGATCAGCGCCAGCACCGCGGCATGGGCCGCCACCGCCTCCGGCAGCGCGAGCGCGCCGACGAACAGGGCAACCAGCGCCGAACGCAACAGCGTGATGCGATTGGCCCAGCCGAAAGCGCTTCGATCGGGCCAGGCGCGGTAGACCAGCGCGGCCACGGCGAGATAAGCGACAACCGACGCCAGCGGCCAAAGCAGCGCGTCGACCAGCCAGGCCTGCAGCAGCAGCGCCGCGACGGCGACGACCGCAAGGCCGACGCCCAGCTCCAGGGCCAGCGGCGATCGCGATGGCAGGACCTGCGTCATGGTGCACGTCTCCGGGAGGCGGGTTCGACGCGCGGCGTAACCGTCGACACCCGCGTGCAGCGTTTCCATGACAATAGGGTACATGCGTGAACAAGAACAACAACCGGTACGACCGTCGGCACGAGCGTTCTGGTCGGTCGCGCCGGGGCGTGGTGAAATCCGCGCCGAGCACCTGGCGCCGGTCGATTCCGGCTCGGTCCGGATCGAGGCGCGCTACAGCGCAGTCAGTCGCGGCAGCGAGTCGCTGGTGTTCGGCGGACATGTGCCCGAAAGCGAGCATGCGCGAATGCGCGCGCCGTTCCAGCGCGGCGAGTTTCCCTTCCCGGTCTGCTACGGCTATGCCTGCGTCGGCGATGTGCTGGAGGGTCCCTCGCCGCTGCGCGGTCGAAGCGTGTTCTGCCTGCACCCGCACCAGGATCGCTTCGTCGTGCCGGTCGACGCGGTCGTGCCGCTGCCCGAGGACGTTCCGCCGGCGCGCGCCGTGCTCGCGGCCAATCTCGAAACCGCGCTGAACGCCGTGTGGGATGGCCGGCCCGGACCCGGCGACCGGATCGCGATCGTCGGTGGCGGCGTGGTCGGCCTGCTGGTCGGCGCGCTGTGCTCGGCGCTGCCGGGCAGCCGGATCGCGCTGGTCGACGCATCCGCAGCGCGGCGCGAAGTCGCAAAAGCCCTGGGCATGACGTTCCACGCTCCCGACGCCGCGCCCGCCGAATGCGACCTCGTGTTTCACGCCAGCGGCAGTCCCGAGGGCCTGACCACCGCGCTGTCCTGCGCCGGTCCGGAAGCCACGGTGATCGAGCTGTCCTGGTACGGGGATCGCAGCGTGCCGGCGCCGCTGGGCGAAGCGTTTCACGCCCGGCGCCTGACGCTGAAGTCCAGCCAGGTCGGTCGTGTTCCGCCGTCGCGCGCGCCGCGCTGGAGCCGCGCCCGGCGGCTGGCGCTCGCGGTATCGATGCTGTCCGACCCGCGCTTCGATGTGCTGTTCACCGGCGAGAGCCGGTTCGACGAACTGCCCGATATCATGCCGCGACTGGCCGCCGCTGAAGGCGACGTGCTGTGCCACCGGATCCGCTACTGACCGCCACTTCGGGAGATGCCGCGATGTATTCACTGACCGTTCGAGATTCGTTCATGATCGCCCACAGTTTCCGCGGCGAACGCTTCGGCCCGGCGCAGGCCCTGCACGGCGCGACCTACGTCGTCGACGCCACCTTCGAGCGCGCCGAGCTCGATGCCGACGACCTGGTCGTCGACATCGGTCTGGCGGGCCAGGTGCTGGCCGCCATCCTGTCCGACTACAACTACCGCAACCTCGACGAGGTCGAGGAATTCGCCGGGCGCAATACCACGACCGAGTTCATGGCCGGCGTCATCCAGCAGCGCCTGGTCGACGCTGCGCGCGCCGGCGAACTCGGCGAAGCGGCCCGGGGACTGTCGCGCATCGGCGTGCGGCTGGCCGAATCGCACAATGCCTGGGCCAGCTACCGAGGCGAGGTGTGACCCCGACCGAGCGCGCCCCATCCACGACCGAGGCGCAGGCCGGCCGACCGGTCGCCCTGGTCGTGCCCGGCGACCCGGACCAACCGACCGGCGGCTACCGGTACGACGCGCGCATCACCGAGGCGCTGCGCGGTTTCGGCTGCAAGGTCAACGTCTTCGGCCTGCCCGGCCGGTTTCCCGACGCCGACGACGAGGCGCGCCGCGCGCTGGACGAATGCCTCGCAGCCCGCGCCGACGAGTCCATCGTCATCATCGACGGACTGGCGCTGGGCGGCTTGCCCGAGATCGCCGAGCGCCATGCCGACCGACTTGCGCTGGTGGCGCTGGTCCACCACCCGCTAGCCGACGAGACCGGCCTGGACGAGGCGCTGCGCGCCCGCTTCGAACGGTTTGAGGCGCGAGCGCTGGCCGCGTGCCGGCGGATCGTGACGACCAGCCGTTTTACCGCCCGACGCGTCGAGGCCATGGGCCTGGCGCCCGGGAAAATCGGCACGGTCGAACCGGGCGTCGAACCCGCCGATTCCGCCGGCGACCCGGTGCGCGCCGCCGAACGCCGCCGGCAGCGGCTGCTGTGCATCGGCAGCCTGACGCCGCGCAAGGGCCAGGACGTCTTGATCGACGCCCTGGCCGGGCTGACCGAGCACGACTGGCGATTGGAACTGGTCGGCGATCCGGCGCGCGATCCCGAATACGCCTTCCGCCTCGACCAGCGCATCGTCGAGCTCGGCCTCACCGACCGGGTGCGCCGCCTCGGTGCGTGCTCATCGCAAGCCCTGGATCGCGTGTATCGCAGCGCCGACCTGGTCATCGTGCCTTCGCACTACGAGGGCTACGGGATGGTCGTCACCGAAGCGCTGGCACGCGGCCTGCCGATCATCGCCACCAGCGGCGGTGCACTGGCCGATACGGTCCCGGACCGCGGCGCCTTGCGCGTGCCGCCCGGTGATTCGGCTGCCATGGCCGCGGCGCTGGCCCGCTGGCTGGAGCGACCCGAACTCCGCCTCGAATTGGTGCGGGGAGCGCTCGCCGTGCGCGGTCAGCTGGCCGACTGGGGCATGGCCGGCCGACGCTTCGCCGGCGAGCTGGGCCGGGTCGGACGAGCGGCGTGAGCGAGACCTTCGACGCCGACTGGCTGAGCCTTCGGGAAGCAGCCGACGCGCAGGCGCGCGACCGCGCATCCGCCGAAGGTGCCGCCGCCTGGCTGGCCGGGCGCGAGCAGCCGCTGCGCATCGTCGATCTCGGTGCCGGTGCGGCGAACAATGTCGCCTGGCTGGCGCCTCGACTGCCCGGCCCCCAGCATTGGTTGATGGTCGACCACGATCCTGGTCTGCTGGCGCGGGCCGAACGTCGAGCTTCGGCGCTGGCCGACCGCGAAGGCAACCGGATCACCTGCACGACCGCCTGCCGCGACCTGCTGGATTCGAGCGCGGCGCTGCCGGCCGATACCGACCTGGCAACCGCGTCGGCATTGTTCGACCTGGTTTCACCGCGCTGGGTGGAATCGCTCGCCGAGCGCTGCGCCGTCGTCGAATGCGCGGCGCTGTGGACGCTGAGTGTCGACGGCAGCTGGCATTTCGAATCCGCCGACGGACGACGTGCGGAAACGGACCAGGACGCCGCGATGCGCGAGCGCCTGGCCGCGCACCAGCGCCGCGACAAGGGTCTCGGTCCGGCGCTGGGCGGCGACGCGCCGGCGGCGATTGCCGCTGCCTTTTCCCGACGCGGCTACTCGGTGGCAACGGCGCCCAGTCCATGGCGACTGGCGCCCGGCACCGAGCTGGCGCTCGCGCTGTTGGATGGCTGGCGCACAGCGCTGGTCGAACAATCGCCGCTGGACGAAGCGTCGGTCGACGCCTGGTGGCGGGCGCGCCGCAGCGCCGTGGAACGCGGCGAACTCGGCATCGTCGTCGGGCACGTCGACGTCTGGGCGGTACCCCCGTCGTGACCGGCGCGGCCTCCCGGCGCCGGCGCATGGCCCGCTGGCTGGTCAGCATTGTGCTGCTGGCGGCAGTCCTGGCCTGGCTGGACCCGGCCGCGGTACTCGACCAGGTGCGCGGCGTCTCCATGCCGTGGGTGGTTGCGGCGCTGGCGGCCAGCGTGCTGCAGTTCGTGCTGGCAGCCGAGCGCTGGCAACGCACCGCATGCTGCCTGGGCGTCCCGCTGGCGCGCCGCCGGGCGCTGGCCGACTATTACCTGGCCGGCTTCGGCAACCAGGTGCTGCCCGGCGGCGTGCTCGGCGACGCGGCCCGCGCCTGGCGCCACTCGCGCAGCACCGGCCAGACCGGGCCGGCGATTCGGGCGGTCGTCCTGGAGCGCGCTTCGGGACAGGCTGCGGTGGTCGTCGCGCTGGCGGCAATCCTGCTGCTGACCGAGCCGGGAGCCGTGCTGGTATCGCAGATGCCCGCGGCGCCGGCCACCTGGCCGGCACTCGCGCTGGGGCTCGTGGCGCTGGCCTGGGTCGCCGCGATCCGCGTACCCGGCGCGACAGGCATGCTGCGCCGGCTCGGCAGCGACGCGCGCCGCGCGCTGCTCGCGCGCGGCGCCTGGCCGGCCCAGCTCGCGCTTTCGCTGGCGGTGTTGGTGAGTTGCTGCCTGGTGTTCGCCTGCGCCGGGCGCATGATCGGTGCCGAAATGCCGTTCCCGGTGTTGCTGCTGGTCGCGCCCACGGTGCTGGTGGCGATGCTGCTGCCGGTCTCGATTGCCGGCTGGGGCGTGCGCGAGTTCGCCGCGGCCGGCATCTGGAGCGCGCTCGGCTGGCCGCCGGCCGAAGGCGTGGCCGTGTCGATCGCCTACGGCGCCTTGTGCCTGGTGGCCAGTCTGCCCGGTGCCGCCGTCGCCGTCGCCGAGCCGTCGCGCGCGTCAGTCCGCTGACAGCGCGATATCGAACAGCACGTCATCGCCGAGCGTGAAGCGACGCATCGGCGGACGCAGCGCATCGCGCAGCCGAGCCACGGGCGGCAGCGACAGACCGGCCCGGCCCGAGCCGATCAGCAGCGGCGCGACCAGCACATGCAGCCGATCCAGCGCACCGGCGGAGACGAAGCGCGACAGCGTCGTCGCACCGCCTTCGACCAGCACCCGACCGCAGCCGGCCGACGCCAGCACCTCCAGCACCTCCAGCGGCGCCACGCCGTCGGCGCCGGCCGTCAGCGTCAGCCTCCGGACATGGGGGGCGGCCGGCGCCAGGCCCTTGAGCGCGTCGCGACCGACCAGGTGCAGCGTTTCCGGCTCGTCGAGCCCTGCGGCCAGCGGCGACCGGTCCAGCGGCGCGCGACCGGCCGGATCGAGCACTGCACGCACCGGGTTGGATCCGGCAACACGCCGGACCGATAGCCGCGGTGCGTCGGCAATCATCGTGCCGACGCCGACCAGCACGCAGTCGACCAGCGCGCGCAGCCGGTGCAGATGGATCAGCGCCTCGTCGCCGTTGATGAAATGCGAATCGCCGTTCTCGGTACAGATGCGTCCGTCCAGGCTCTGGCCGATCTGGCCGATCGCGAATCGCGCGCGGGCCGCGGCCACCGGTGCGAGCCGGTCGATCAGGGCCTGCGCCTCGGGGTCCGGACTGCGACCCGGATACGGGCGAGCCTCGCCGTCCAGCAGCGATGGCTCCCGCGTGGGTTGGCCCCTCGCCACCGCCTGTAGCGCGACCCAGGCGGACTCGGCGTCGAAAGTCACGGATCGATCTCGAGACATCGATTCACTTCTCGGCGCCCAAAAGCGGTTATGTTGCAGGAATATTTCCCGACGTGTTCCGAACCATGCAGCAATGCGAACGGGCGATCTTCGACCTGCGCCGCGGCGTCCCGGTGATCGTGCGCGCCGCCGACGGCGATCGGATGATCCTGCCGATCGAATCGGCGACACCGGATTCTCGAGCGGCCCTTGAACGGACCGCCGGCGCGACTGCGTCGCTGGTCCTGGGACGGCAGCGCCTGCGCGCGCTCGGCTACGGCGATGCGCCCGAAGCGGCAACGCTGCCGGCGCCGGCCGAAGGGCTGGAGCTGCTGGCCTGGGGTCGTCCGGACCTGCACGATGCGGAATACGCGCCGCTGACCGAATCCGGTCACGCCGAGCGCGCCGCGATCGCGTTGCTCAAGCGTGCGCTGCTGGTGCCGGCCGCCCTGAGCGTGCCGGTCGCAGCGCAGGTCCGCGCGCGGCTGGTCGCCGACTGCACCGCACTCGAAGTCGCCGCGGCCGAAATCGATGCAGCCGCGCGCGATTCCGAGCAGCGCGTGCAGCGCATCAGCGAGGCCGAGGTGCCGCTGGAGCGCGCCGGCAACGTGCGTTTCATCCTGTTTCGCGAACCGGACGGATTGCGCGAACATGTTGCGGTTCGCATCGGCGATCCTTCGGCGTGGCCGAGTGCGGTGCCGGTCCGCCTGCATTCGGCGTGCCTGACCGGCGACCTTTTCGGCTCGCTTCGCTGCGACTGCGGCGAGCAACTGCGCGGCGGCGTCGAGCGCATCGCCGCCGACGGCGGCGGCGTGCTGCTGTATCTGGCGCAGGAAGGGCGCGGCATCGGCCTGGCGAACAAGCTGCGCGCCTACGCGCTGCAGGACCGCGGAGCCGACACCGTCGAGGCCGACGCGCGTCTCGGTTTTTCCGACGACGAGCGGCGTTACGGAGCGGCCGTGCAGATGTTGCGCGATCTCGGCATCCAGCGGATTCGCTTGCTGACCAACAACCCCGCCAAGATCGCGGCGATGGAGGCCGGCGGCATCGAAATCGCCGACCGCGAAGAGCTCTACGGGCGCCTCAACGAGCACAACGAGCGCTACCTGCGCGCCAAGGCCGACCGGTCCGGCCACCTGCTCGGCGAATGGCTCGAGACCGAGTCGACCACCGATTGAATCCGCTCATGCGCGCGCGCCGAACGACGACCGGTCCAGGCTTGCCGTTTCCTCGATGACGCGCGCGATCACTGCGGCGTAGAACGCGCACAGGCGCGTACCCGCCTGCGGCGTCGCCGCTGCGGCGTTTCCGATCACGCCCTCGGCGTTGAGGTCCTCGGCCAACCAGCCGAACGGTGCCGCACCCTCCGGCGAAACCAGCGCATCGCTGCGACCGTCGATGTGTCGCGCGGCAAAGTCGGCCAGCGCATCACCGCGGACCCGCTCCGGCGCCAGGTGGCGCATCAACGCCGTTTCCAGCCAGCCGCCGTGGAATCCGCGCGCCAGATCGTTCGGACCGTCGACGCCGTCGGGCAAGCCGAGCCGCGGATAGCTGCACTTGACCACCAACATGCCGAAGCGACGTCGCAGCGCCAGGGCGGCGATGTCCATCGCCGCCCGGTTGCCGCCATGGCCGTTGACCCACACCAATCGACGCACGCCAGCTCGCGCAACGCCGGCACCGATCGATTCCAGCGCATCGGCAAAACCGCGCGCATCCAGCGTCAGCGTACCGGCGAACGATGCATGCTCGTCGCTGGCGCCGATCGCCTGCGTCGGCAACGCCAGCACGTCGAGACCCGGATCGATCCGCGACAGCGCCGCGCTCAACAGCCCTTCGGCGATCCGGGTATCGGTATCCAGCGGCAGGTGCGGCCCATGCTGCTCCACGGCACCCAGCGCCATCACGGCCACCGTCCGTTCGCTCACCCGGCTCGCCAGCTCGGTACTTGTCAGGTCATGCCAGTTCATCGCCCGCTCAGTCTAAGGCAGCTTCGCGGTAGAAATTGCGATCGGAAACCGAAGGCTCGGATTTAGAGGCGCGATTGGCGTTCTGTTCTTCAGGCGGGGCGTGTGACGACGTGTCTTGAGGTTTGCTGGATGCGGCGGCTGGTTGATCCGGGCGCGTCTTGCCGACGGGTTGGGTGGCTTGCCAGGATAGGCAAAGCCAGCCGGGTTTCGGGGCGTGGGCTGGGCGGTTGTCGGGTTCCCTTGAAACGTCAAAGTCAAAGTCAGAGTCCGAATCGAAATTCAAAGGCGGTTTCGCCACGCGGGCTGCGCCCGCTTTCTGGCGAGGTATTTTTGACGAGGGTCATGACCCTCGTCATGACCATCGCCTGAAAAGCACCCAAAAGCGCTCTGTTCAAGCAAACGACACGGTGAGGCGCTTTCGAGGAAAACTCGAGGCGACAGAATGCCGATCTGCCACGGAGTCGGGACTCCGGCTGCCAATTGCACAGGATGCACTCCGTGCTACGGAGACTGCGTGGCGCGAACCCCCTTCGCTCGAGCGCTTTTTCTCCGAGCCACGGCACGTCAGTGCAGCCCCCGGCTTCGCCGCAGATTCACCAGGTCCTCTGGACCCGGCAGCCGGAATCAGCCAGGTCTCGGACCGAGTACAAGACGCTGATGCCGCTTCCGGAAGCCGCGACGTGGAACGCTCTCTGTCCAGCGTTTTTGGTTACTTTTGGGGGCGCTGCCAAAAGTCACTCGCCAGCAAACGCGAAGCGCGGGGCGAAACGCCGTTGAATTTGATCTTCATGCACACGAGCCAGCCGCCGCGCGCAACGCGGGGCGAGATGCCGTTGACCTTGATTTGCAAGCAAAAATGCCCGCCACGGCCCACCTGGCCGCCCGTCGGCGCGACAACGCGAACGCATGCGGCACCGGGAAACGTCAGGGCGCCTGATCGTACCGCCGCGCGTAGACATCCCCCGAGGCCAGGCCATCCGCACCGGCAGCCAGCCAGTTGGCGGTCTCCGAGGGCGAGCGCCAAGACGACCAGCGCAGTCGGCGCCGTTCGCCGGCCACGGCGTTGAAGCGGTAGTCGCCCAGCCGGGCCAGGCGCGCGATGCAATCCGAGGCGCCATCCAGCGCTCCGGCGACGAACTCGAACGACAGCGCTCGAACCGGACGGCCCAGGCCGGCCAGCACCGTCGGCTCGAAACCCTCGACATCGATCTTGACGAACGCGGGCTCTCCATAGCACTCGATCATCGCGTCCAGGGTGATTACCGAGACCTCGACCGGGCGGTCCCAGCGCACGTCGGAAAAACCCGGATTCCGCTCGCGGACCCGTCGCATCCAGCCGGAGTCCAGCGTCGACACGGTCGGCGTGGCCGAGCTGACGTGCAGCGTGGCGCGTCCCGGTTCCGCGCCGATCGCCGTATCGATGATCTCGACCCGGGCGTCCCGCCGAAAGCGACGCCGCAGCCGGGCCGCCAGATCCGGGTGCGGCTCGACGGCGACGACCCGCGCACCCAGCGCCGCGAAGGCGCGCGTTCGATCGCCGACGTGCGCGCCGACGTCGAACACCCGGTCGCCGGGATCGATGAACGGTCGATACAGTTTCCTGAGCGCGCGCTGCCGACCGGGCCGCCGGTACAGCCACATCGACCGCAGCAGCCCGAGACGCGCTTGCCAGCGGGCCGATCGGAATTCAGCCACCGCCGGGCGCTCGCATCACGTGCCGCAGAACGTGGTCGTGACCCGCTGCTCGGGGCGCGCCGGACGCGCCAGGTCGCGGTCTTCTTCGCGCGGTGCGTACGGGCGGCTCCAGGCCTCGCGCAAACGGTCGAATACCGAGAAGTCCGTTTCGTCCTCGGCCGCGCGAATCGCCCGCTCGACCAGGTGATTGCGCGGAACCAGGGCCGGATTGCTGGCGCGCATCGACTCGGCCACGGCGGCCGGATCGCGCCCCTCCGATGCCAGTCGTGCGCGCCACTCGCCGAGCCAGCGTTCGAGGTGCCCGGGCTCAGCTATCGCCAGGCCCGATGCCCCGGCGTCGCCGTCCGGCTCGATCGCGTCGGCCAGGCGTCGAAAAGTCAGCGTGAAATCCGCCTCCGCTTCGTGCAGGACGTCGAGCAAGGACTGGATCAGGGCGGCGTCTGCTTCCCGGCGCTCGGTCAGGCCGATCTTGGCGCGCATGGTCTCCAGCCAGGCCGCCTCGAAGGCGGGCGCAAAGCGCTGCAGGCGCTCGCTGGCGCGCTCGACCGCGGCGGCCTCGTCGGCGTCGATCAGCGGCAGTAGCGCTTCGGCCAGGCGCGCGAGGTTCCATTGCGCGATCGGCGGCTGGTTGGCGTAGGCATAACGCCCCTGTCGATCGATCGAGCTCCACACCGCCATCGGATCGAAGGCCTCCATGAAGGCACATGGTCCATAGTCGATAGTCTCTCCGGCAACCGACATGTTGTCGGTGTTCATGACGCCGTGGACAAAACCAAGTCCGAGCCAGCGCGCGATCAGGCGCGCCTGCGCCTCGATCACTGCCGACAGCATCGCCTCGGCCGGCCGGCCGGCACCGGCAGCATCCGGATACAGCCGCTGGAGAACGTGTTCGACCAGGCTTCGCAGAGACTCGGTATCCCGGCGCGCGGCGAAGTACTGGAAGGTGCCGACGCGCACATGGCTGCGCGCGACGCGGGTCAGGATGCCGCCGGGTTTCGGCTCATCTCGATAGACGGTCTCACCGGTGGCCAGCGCAGCCAGCGCGCGCGTCGTGGGCACGCCGAGTGCGTGCATGGCTTCGCTGACCAGGTATTCGCGAATCACCGGCCCCAGCGCCGAGCGCCCGTCGCCGCCGCGCGAGAACGGCGTCGCGCCGGCACCCTTGAGGTGGACGTCGACCAGCCGCCCTTCGGCATCGCGCAGCTCACCGAGCAGCACCGCCCTTCCGTCACCGAGTTGCGGCACGAAGTTGCCGAACTGGTGGCCGGCGTACGCCATGGCGATCGGCCGGGCGGTCTCGGGGACGGCGTTGCCGGAAAACAGCGCGGCCAGCTCGGCGTCGGGCTTCCCGGCAAGATCCAGCCCCAGGGCATCGGCCAGCGGCCGGTTCAACGCGAACAGGCGCGGTGTCTCGACCGGCACCGGCTGCATCGCAATGCCAAAGCGCTGACCGAGTCCGGCATATTCGGATTGCAGAGCGATCATCCGGGCATGATAACGGGCGTCATGAAATGAACGCGTTGAGATTGCGGTCTGCATGCCCGCCGCGTCGACAAGACACTTTCGCGACCACGATGCGATGCACATAACCGGGTATTCTGTGGCGCGACGACAACGCGACGGTCGGGACGCGCAAGGCGTCTTTCGAATGACGACCGATGCCGCGATCATTCTCCAGGAACCCTGAACCCGTGAAACCCCACCCCGGCAGAATCCACGACGCTCCGGTCCACGGACGCGAAACGAGGCCGCGCACATGCGGCGAATGACTCTGGCGGCCGCGCTGATCGTAGCGGCAATCGCGACCTGGTGGCTCTGGCCCGGCGACGAGTCGGCCGACAAACTGGAATTCCAGACCCAGCCGGTCGATCGCGGCGACATCACGCGCATCGTGTCGTCGGTGGGTTCGGTGCGCGCACTGAATACCGTGGAGGTCGGCTCGCAGTTGTCCGGCCAGGTGATCGAACTGGTGGCCGACTTCAACACGCCGGTCCGGGCCGGCGACCTGCTGGCGCGGCTCGACCCGCAGACCTTCGAACGACGCGTCCAGGAGGCAGAGGCCAACCTGGCCGTCGCTAGCGCCAACGTGGCGATCCAGTCGGCCAGCATCGAGAAGGCCCGGGCCAACCTCGCCAACGCGAAGGCCGAGTTCGAGCGTCAGACGGCGCTGGTCGAACGCGGCAGCGTGTCGGCCTCGGCGCTGGACAATGCCGAGGCATCGTTCCTGTCGGCGACGGCCGATCTGGCAATTGCCGAAGCACAGTACCGGAATGCGCTGGCAACCGTGCAGCAGCGGGAGGCGTCGCTGGACGCGGCGCGGATCGATCTCGATCGCACCGAAATCCGCGCGCCGATCGACGGCGTGGTGATCGATCGAGCGGTCGACATCGGCCAGACCGTGGCGGCCAGCCTGCAGGCGCCGGTGCTGTTCTCGATCGCGCAGGACCTGACCGAAATCCAGATCGAGGCCAGCGTCGACGAAGCCGATATCGGCAGCGTCCGCGAGGGTGCGGCCGCCGAGTTCGGCGTCGATGCGTTCCCCGGTGAAACCTTCGACGCCCGGGTCGGGCAGGTTCGGCTGGCGCCGAACGAAGAACAGAACGTGGTCACCTACACGGTGGTGATCAATGCCCGAAATCCCGGCCGCAAGCTGCTTCCCGGCATGACCGCCAGCATCGATATCGTGACCGGCCAGCGCCAGGGCGCGCTGCGCGCCAGCAACGCCGCGGTTCGCTTCCGCCCGCCCGATGACCTCGCGCCGGAGGCATCCGACGAGGGCGATGGCGACCGCGGCGGTCGCGGCAACCCCGGCGAAGCCATGCTGCAGATGCTCGAAGACATCGGCGTGGAGCCCGCCGTTCGAGAAACCGTGAGCCAGGAACTGCGCGAGGGTTTCCGCGGCATGATCGGGCTGTTCCAGTCCGGTGCCGACCGCGAGACCATCGGCGAGCGGATTCGCGAAATGAGCCGCGAGGTGCTGGCGCGCAACCTCAGCGAAGTGCAGTTCGAGCAGGCCCAGGCCGCGCTTCGCGAACGCGAGGCCACGCGCGCCGGGACGGTCTACACGGTCGAGCCGGACGGCAGGCTGAAAGCGCACGCGGTGCGGCTCGGCATCAGCGACGACCAACACACCGAGGTCGTCAGCGGCGAACTCGAACCGGGCATGGAGCTGGTCACCCGGCTGCGACGAACGAGTCCCGACGCGTGAATCCGGTCGACGCGCTGATCCGGGCCGAGGGCGTGGCCAAGGACTACGTGATGGGCAGCAGCGTCGTGCACGCGCTGATCGACGTCGACGCCGAGATCGCCGCCGGCGAGTTCGTCGCCGTCATGGGACCGTCCGGCTCGGGCAAATCGACCTTCATGAACCTGCTCGGGGCGCTCGATCGGCCGACTCGCGGCCGCCTGACCATCGCCGGTAGCGACCTGGCGTCGCTGGACGACGATGAACAGGCCCGGCTCCGCAACGAGATGCTCGGATTCGTATTCCAGCAGTTCATGCTGCTGTCGCGCACCAGCGCACTGGAAAACGTCAAGCTACCGCTGATGTACACCGCGCTGGACCGCGACGAGAAGCAGCGGCGCGCGCGCTCGGCGCTGGAACGCGTCGGGCTGGCCGAGCGCCTCGACCATACCCCGTCGCAGCTCTCCGGCGGCCAGCAACAGCGCGTCGCGATCGCGCGCGCGCTGGTCAACCGGCCGCGCATGATCCTGGCCGACGAGCCGACCGGCGCGCTGGACACGGTCACCGCCCAGGAGATCATGCAGCTGTTCGCCGAACTGAACGCCGAGGGCGTGACGGTGGTGCTGGTGACCCACGAGGAAGAAATCGCCGAGCACGCGCGCCGCTGCATTCGCTTCCGCGACGGCAGGATCATGAGCGACGAATTGCGGGATGCGGCATGAGCACCGAGCGCCCCGGGCTTCATCTTTCCGCCAGTCTCGCGATCGCGACCAAGGCGATTCGGACCAACTCGATCCGGTCGCTCCTGACCATGCTCGGCATCATCATCGGCATCGCTGCGGCCATCGTCGCCGTGTCCATCGCGCAGGGTGCCGGCAAACAGCTCACCGAACAGATCGAGCAGTTCGGCACGCACGTGCTACAGGTTCGCCCCGGCACCAGTTTCTTCGGCGGGCGCTCGCGCGGGGCCGGTTCGGCGCGCCCGGTCACCGACGACGACGTCGAGGCGCTGCTGGCAATCGACGGCATCGAGGCCGCCTCCGGCCGCGCCCAGGCCGGCGTGATGCTGGTCGCCGGCGGCCGCAACTGGACGACATCGCTGTTCGGCGTCGGCGCCGACTTCGGCCGAATCCAGGACTGGGGCATCGCGCAGGGTCGCGGTATCACGCCGGGCGAGGCACGGCGAGGCGCCAAGATCGCGGTCATCGGTCGTACCGTCGCCCGGGAGTTGTTCGAGGGCGCCGATCCCATCGGCCAGCGCATCCGCATCAACCGCACGCCGGCGACCATCGTCGGTGTGCTCGAGGAGAAAGGCGCCACTTCCTGGGGCCAGGACCAGGACGACACCATCTGGATGCCGCTGGAAACCGTGCGCAGTCGCGTCGCCCGCACGCCGGGCAGCGTCGTCGACGACGCCGGCCGCATCTATCTCAAGGTCTGGGACGATCTCGATGTGCTCGACGTGCAGGCAGAGATCGAGGACCTGATGCGCGTACGACGCAACATCCAGCCCGGCGCCGAAGACGATTTCCGGGTCATCAACTTCGCCGAATTCATCCGCGCGCGCAACGAGACCGAGAGCCTGCTCGGATTTCTGCTGGCGGCATTTTCAGCCACATCGCTGGTCGTCGGCGGCATCGGCATCATGAACATCATGCTCGTGTCGGTAACCGAGCGAACCCGCGAAATCGGCCTACGCCGCGCGGTCGGCGCGCGTTCACGCGACGTGCTGACGCAATTCCTGGTCGAGGCCACGGTGCTGGGGCTGATCGGCGGCGTGGTCGGACTGGCGCTGGGCGTGGGCGGCACCATGCTCGCGGCACGACTGGGCGAGTTTCCGGTGCTGCTCAGCCCCGCCACGCTGATCGGCGCGGTCGGCATAGCGGTCGTGATCGCGGTGTTCTTCGGCTACTACCCGGCCCGACGCGCTTCGCTGCTGGACCCGATCGACGCGCTGCGCTTCGAGTAAGCGTCGCGGGCGCCGCGTTCGCAATCGGGCGCCGACACCTCGGCGGACGCGCAGCCGGAAGCCCCGGGGATCATTCGCCGGACGCAGGCGCGCCATCGCCAACGCGGCGAACGCCGGCCAGCCCTGCGATCTTGCGCGCCAGCGAGCGCGCCGGGCGCTCACCCGGCACCCAGTCGGCAATCGTGGTCTTGTCCTTTCGGCCCACGCGCTCGAGTTGCAGCCGGTAGTAGACCCGGCGCCCGGCACTGCCGCTGCGCCTGGCCTGCAGCGAGCGGACTGCGCCGGCCTCGATCTCCTGCCAGGCGCCGAACACACCGTGGCGCCATCGCAACCGCTCGAGACCGACGATGATTTCGGAGCGCTGGAACAGCATCGAGATCGCGAGCAGCAGGATCAAGGCGCCAACCAGCGCGAACAAGCCGCCGAAGATCCAGTGCCCGGCGCCGATCATCATGAACAGCCCGGCGCCTACGAATACCAGCGAAAACAGGGACACCACCACCCCGGCGCTGAGCATCCGCAGGCGCGGAAAGTAGAAGCGCTGGCCGGCGGCGGCTCGGCCGTATTCGACGCCGGTCTCACGCCACGCCTCGGGTTCGATGCGTTGATCCAGCGCCGCCTGCGGATTCTCTCGCGCAGCCTCGGTGACATCGGTTTCGAACACCGGTAACTCGAATTCGCCCTTGAAGTCCACGCCCGGCTCGTCGGCCTCGACCGTGAGTCGCCAGACGATGGTGTCGTCGGGCGGCCGGCGGCGCGCCACCGGCTGGTCGTGCGGAAGCGCCATCTCGATGCGCGCCGCCGTCGATCCCGGCTGCGAGCCGGATCGCGCCTTGGCGTGCTGCCGGTCCTCCCAGAGGATGTCCTCTTGCGTGCGGCGGTTCTTGCCGCTGCCGCTGCGGTAGCGATGCACGCAGGCCAGCTGGATCTCGAGCTCGCGATCGGACAGCCGTGCCGGCACCTCGAAGGTCGCACGCAGCGAGCCGCCCAGCGGCACCGGCAGCGAATCCAGCCGCAGCACGCTGTCGCCGTAGCGGCGCTTTCGCAGCACCTCGCGCACCGCCCACACGATCACGCCGATGCCGATCGCCGGAAACAGCAGCGCGAGCAGCGCAGCCCAGTTGCCGTCGGCGATCTCGCCGGGCACCATGAACGCAGCCGGCGCGCTGATCAGGTTCCATAGCACCGCGAACGAGATCGCCAGCCACATCGCTGCCGAAGCGTTCGAGACCAGCTCGGGCGTGCGCCAACCCTCGTGCCACATCCAGGGCTGGCCGGGCCAGCGTTGTCGGTCCGACTCGAGCTGTTTTTCATTTCTTGCACCCCGTCGCAAGGCCCACAGGAAGAACAGGCCGAGACCGCCGAAGGCCAGCGGAAAGATCATCCCCAGCGCCAGCCTTTCCCAGCGCATGTCGCGGCTGAGAACCGCGCGCGCCGGTCGATCCGGATCGACCCAGGCGGTCACGGGCTGCCCTGCACGAAGCGATTCGTCCAGCCGTCGGTACATGCGCTGGTGGTAGTCGCCCAGGTTGTCGGCTCCCGGATGCAGGTCCACCCGGTTGCCGACATAACGTTCACCGCGCCAGAAATACTCGTACTCGGCCTGGACGCGATATGTCGTCCCGTCGGAGCTGCTGTTCTGGTCGAGTTCGACCGAATACAGGTTCGCCTGCACCGGCTCCCACGATCGCGCGCCGAGCCAGTCGAACCACCCCTTGGCGAAGAACAGTCCCGCACCCAGGCCGACGACGACAAAGATCAGCGCGAACAGCGTCCCCGCCACGCTGCCGCGCTGGCGCTTCAACGGGCCGACCCGGGCGATCGTACGAACCATGCAGCATTCCCTCCGGTTTCCGGTTTCCGGTTTCCGGTTTCCGGTTTCCGGTTTCCGGTTTCCGG
>CAYPZP010000015.1:0-5564 GCA_964415285.1 uncultured Halomonas sp.
GCGCCGAGCCGCGCAGGCTGTCGGCGATGATCGACAGCGGGTGGACCTTCTCGCGCGCGCCGCCCTGTTTCCTGGCCAGGTACATGTTGGCCAGCAGGATTGCGACGATCAGCGCCGGGATGTCCATGAACGGGTACAGCGCAGGCACCCAGGCCTCGTAGAACACGTCCTGCTCTTCCAGCATCACCATCGCCGCGGCCAGCGTCGAGGCGCTCACCGCGCCGAACAGTCCGGCGGTGGCGATCCCGTCTTCGGCCCGGACGCCCGGCAGACGCGCCAGCGTGAAGCGTCCGACGACCACGATCACGCAACCGACGACGAATGCGATGAGCGCCGGCAGCAGCATCTCGCCGAGGTCGGCCTCGCGGATCTCAAGGCCGCCCTCCAGCCCGATGCGCATCAACAGCATGAAGACGCAGAACTTGTAGATCGCATCCGGGATCTGGAGCTTGCTGCCGCAGGCGGACAGCAGCATGCCGCCGATCAGGAAGGCGAGTGCCGGCGACTGAAACTGGGCAATCAGGCGGGCGAAAAAATCCAGCAGCAGGTCCATGGCGATCGGGTTTCCGGGGCGCGTCGGGGATGGGCAGGCATCTTGCCCGCGCCACAGGGATTAGTAAAATAGATTTATATTGTTTTATCATTCGTTTTATGAGAACGGAAATCCTCAGACGGCTGAACTTCCGCCACCTGCACTACTTCTGGGTGGTCGCCAACGAACAGCACCTGACGCGGGCCGCCGAGCGGCTGCACGTTTCGCAATCGGCCGTTTCGACCCAGATTCGCCAGCTCGAGCAGGAACTCGGCCACGACCTGTTCCTGCGCGAAGGGCGGTCGCTGCAGCTGACCGAGGTCGGACGCCTGGTGCTGGGCTACGCCGACGGTATCTTCAATCTCGGCGTGGAGCTGATGGAGACGGTACGCGGCGGCGATGCCGGCGGCGCGCGCGAACTGCGCGTCGGCGCCGTGGCGACGCTGTCGCGGAATTTCCAGGAAAACCTGCTGCGGCCGGTCATTGGCGACGAGGACCTGCTGCTGATCATCGAATCGGCCAGCCTCGACGAACTGATCGAACGGCTGCGCGTGCACAAACTCGATCTGATCCTGTCGAACCGGCCGGTCACGGCCGACGAGCACCGACCGCTGAGCTGCCGCCGGATCGCGCGCCAGCGCGTGTGCCTGGTCGGCCCGCCGCGGCCCGATCGGTCCGCGTTCCGGTTCCCCGAAGGCCTGGCCGACACCGCGCTGCTGCTGCCCGGCCAGAGCAGCGAGATCCGCAGCCAGTTCGACCTGAAGTGCCAGGAGCTCGGCATCGAGCCGAGGGTCTCGGCCGAGGTCGACGACATGGCGATGCTCCGGTTGCTGGCCCGGGACTCCGGCAGCGTGGCGATGGTGCCGGAGGTGGTCGTCCAGGACGAGCTGGAGCAGGGCTTGCTGCAGAAGTACTGCGAGGTGCCGGGCGTACACGAGAATTTCTATGCGATCACGGCCCGGCGCCACTTCCGCTCCGCGGCGTTGAAGGCGGTGATCGGAGAAACCTGATCACGCGCGGCGCTCGTCGGCCTGCGTGGCGCACCACTTTCGCTCGTCGCCGGGCGCGTTCGCGGATCGATCTCTCGAGTGTCGGGCGCTGGCCGGCATCCTGAAAACCCGGATTCTCGTCTCAGCGCGCGTGGACGCCTGCACAAAGGCCCGGCCAAAACGTGACAAATGCCTCAAAATGGTTTACAAGGGAGTCCTCTTCTGCATTTTGTCGAAGAACCGCACGTGCGGTTCGTCGTGGTCCGGTTAATCGATGGACTGTAATCCGGTCCAAGCCGCCAGCCGCCTTCGATTCGGCCAATCGGCCGCCTACAGCGGTCATCTCAACTGGAGAACGATTCATGAAAAAGACCATCACAGCGCTGATCGGCGCCGCATTTCTGGTTTCCGCGGCCGCCACGGCCGACCTGACGCCGTGGGAGGACTATGACGTCGGCGAATCGGTCTGGACGATCACCACGATCAAGGTCGATTCGAACATGGGCGATGCGTACCTGGAAGGCATTCGGGACACGTGGGTCAAAGGGCAGGAGATCGCCAAGGAATTGGGCCACATCGAGGACTATTACATTTACCGCAGCGAACTCCCCGAGAGCGGTGACTTCAACCTGATGCTGGTGGTGCACTTCGCGGACGATTCCAAACTCGCCCCGAACAAGGCGCGCTACGACGAATTCATGGCCGAGTGGGGAATGGAAAACGCCGAGGCCGCGACCGAGCGGGCGCAGCAGAACTATCCCGCCATGCGCGAGATCGTCGGCGAGTATCGCTTCCGGCAAATCACCCTGAAGTAGCTCAGATCCGAACGCCGCGAGCGCGTTCGGCACGGCTCCGGCTTCGACGCATCTTGTGCGCGTCGGGGCCGGTTTTTTTTTGCGTTCGCGAAACGAACCATGCTTCGGTGCCGAAGGCTCTATCCACGACGGTGCGAGACGACCGTGCGAGACGGCGGTGCGAGGCTCGCCGAGCGCTGGCACTCGGGGAATCGCTGAATGCACCTCCTCGCTGGATCATGGATTCTGGAATCGTGTTGAGCGCAATTCTTCGATCGCAGATCCTCATCGCTCCTGGCCTTGCGTATCCGAAAGGGCGATCGAACCCCTCGATGCGCGTTCCGTGCGCAGAGCGTTCGAGCCAGTCGAAGTCGCTCCGGGACGGTGATCGCGATGGGTCCGCGGTGCGGACGTTCATCGCCCCGATTCACTGGATGTCTCGGAATGGGGGCCGGGGTACACTGGCCCCACCCGTAGAATCGTTCCCGTCCGCAGGAAGCCTGTTTCATGCCTTTTCCCAAATTTCCGTGCGCGGCGCTGGCGCTCATTGCGCTGTGCGCGCCGGTCCTTGCGCAGACCGTCGAAGCGCCCGCTCAGCTTTCGCGCCAGAGCGACATGCAGGAACTGTTCAGCGACGCGCGCCTGAACGCCTTCGTGCTGGAGCTGGAAGCCGCCCTGGCGCGCGCCCAAGCCCGGCACGGCGTGATCCCATCGGAGGCCGCCGAGGCGATCACGCGCGCGGCGGTCCCCGAAAACGTGCCGCAGCCGGAAGTCGACGAAGAGTACGCCCGGGTGCGGCACCGCATGGTGGCCTTGCTGAACGTGTTGCGCCGGTCGCTGGATGCCGATCACGCCGAGTATCTGCACTACGGGGCCACCACCGTGGACCTGTACGACAGCGCCCGGATTCTGCAGGTCCGTGCCGCGATCGCGGCGCTGATCGAGGATCTGCGAGTCATCGAACGCCAATTGATCGATCTCGCGCAGCGGCACCGAAATACGGTGATGATCGGCCGCACGCTCGGTCAGCACGCACTGCCGATGACCTTCGGCAAGAAGATCGCCGGCTACATCGGCGAAAACCGCCGTCATATCGATCGCCTTGCCGACCTGTCTCACCGGGTCGAGCGCTCCATCATCATGAAGGGCGCGGTCGGTTCCTATCTGGGGCTGGGGCCGGAAGGCCGGAATGTGGAAGCGTCCATGTCTCGCGAGCTGGGACTGCCGCGGCCCTATCCAGACGACTGGCACGCCAGCCGCGACGTGTTCGCCGAGTACGCGCTGGTGCTGTCGATGGTCGCCAGAACCTACGGCCGCTTCGGCCAGGAGATCTTCCTGATGCAGATGACCGATCTCGGCGAGCTCGTTGAAGTGCGTCCTCGATCGGCGGTCGGTTCCAGCACGATGCCGCACAAGAACAATCCGTCGCTGTCCAGCGCGCTGCGCCAGCACGCGCGCTCGGTGCCGCGGCTTGCCGAGATCGTGGCCGACGACATGATCAACTATTTCGAGCGCGATAACACTTCCCGGCCGAATCGCGCGATCGAGGACGTCTCGCTGGCCGCCGAAGCGTTGCTGACCGATGCCAGTCGGTTGATCGGACGGCTGGAAATCGACCGCGACGCGATGCGCCGGAATCTCGACCGCAGCGGCGGCTGGATCATGACCCAGCGTCTGGTGTTCGCGCTCGGCGAGCGGCTCGGGCGCGAGCACGCCGAGGAACGGCTGCGCCAGCTTGCCGACGCGGCGCGCGCCGACGGCGCCACGCTGCGCGAGGCGATCGAAAGAGATGCCGAGTTGAGCGGGATCCTGACTGCCGAAGTGCTCGACGAGTTGCTCGATCCGCAAACCTACGTCGGCCTCGATGACGAACTGGTCGATGCGGTCATCGCCGAGGCGCTGGCCGCGCGCGAGCACGATCTGGCTGCAAGCGATGCCGATGCGGGGCGCTGACTCGGCGCGCGCTTCGCGCAGATCGCCGAAAGCGGCGATCGCGCTCGTGCTGGCCGCATCGTGCGCCGCGGCGGTTGCCGTGACCGAACCGAATGATCCCGCGGACCGAATCGAATCGTCGCATGACCGTTGCGATGTCGGCGCAGTGCGCCTGACTCAGGCGTTCCCCGGATCACCGGGCCATGCGTGCTCGCGGATCGGTTCGGCGAAGTTCCGGCTGATCGTCGCGCCGGAAGCGCCGGACATCAATCCCAGCCCCTGGTACGCGTTCGACCTGCACGGCGTTCGATCCGCAACGACGCCCGCCGCCCAGGTCGTGCTGTCGTACACCGAATCCGGGCATCGCTACCGGCCCAAGCGGCGGACGCCCTCGGGCCGCTGGCAAGCGATTCCCGAATCCGCGGTCGATGTTGATGAAGACGGGTCCGCCGCGCGCCTGCGGATCGATCTGGCGGCGTCGGGCTTGCACGGTCCATTGCGCGTGGCGGCCCAGGAAGTGCTCGATGTTTCCGAGCGTCGCGACTGGCGAAGCGAATTCGCCGAGCGCGCCGGATTCGCGCTTTCCGTGATCGGGCACTCCGTGGGCGGTCGGCCGATCGAGAGCCTGCACCGTCCGGCATCGGCGGACGATCCGGCGCTGGTGGTCGTGCTGGGCGGCCAGCATCCGCCCGAGGTGCCCGGCGTGCTCGGTTTACGCGCATTCCTCGAATCGCTGATCCGGATCGGCGGCGCATCGTCGGACTGGATGCAACGAATCGAATGGCTGGTCATCCCCAATCTCAATCCGGACGGGGTCGATGCCGGGCACTGGCGACTCAATGCCGGCGACGTGGACCTCAATCGCGACTGGGGACCGTTCACGCAGCCGGAGACGCGCGCTGCGCTCGAAGCCATCTCGAGCCGGGTCGAGGCCGGCTCCCGCCCGGTTCTGCTGCTGGACTTTCACGCCACCCGGCGCGACGTGCTCTATCTGCCCGAGCAATCTCCGGCCCTGGATCCGACGGACTTCGCCGGCCGATGGGCCCGTTCGATCCGCGCAAAGATGCCGGCGGGTTCTCCCGGATTCGCGCAATCGCGCAACCACGGCCGCGGCCGGCCAACGGCCAAGACCTGGTTCGCGGACACGTACGGCCGGCCCGGAATCACCGTTGAATTCGGCGATGAGACCGACCGCTCCCACATCGACCGCCTGGGTGCAGCGGCAGCCGAGGCGCTGTTCGAGGTTCTGTCGGCAGACGGACACTAGTGGGCCACGCGGGAAGTTTGGTAACGCTCAGAGTCCCTGTGCGGCTGCGA
>CAYPZP010000015.1:5664-33047 GCA_964415285.1 uncultured Halomonas sp.
TGCGACGGCTGAGTGTCACCGAACTTCCCGCGTGGCCCACTAGGGCGCCCCGATTTCGGTTGATTGCGCTGTGAAACCGCGCAATCCTACCCGGCTGTTGACACGACGGTCACATCGGTGAACCGACGATGGCCGCCGCTGCTGGGCGATGGCTGTCGCGCGTTGTTCGAATTTCGACCGATTCGACGTTCGGGAATCGCTTCGGTTCACCGCAGCATAATTACAATGACTTCGGGGAGAAGAAGAATGACGAACGATCAACGCCTGGCGACCTTGTTCGCCATCGGGCTCTTGTATTCCGCAGGCGCAAGTGCCCAGGACCCGCAGGACGACACCGGCCAGCAGACCACCGAAACCTCCGGCCCACCGGCCGAATCTTCATCGCAGAATCCCGAGCAGATGCCGGTCGACGTCATGGTCGTTACCGGCACCCGCAGTTCGATCGTCAATTCGCTGGCCGAAAAGCAGGCCGCCGAATCGGTGACCGACATTCTTTCGGCCGACGAAGTCGGACGATTCCCCGATCCCAACGTCGCCGAGGCGCTGGCGCGCTTGCCCGGCGTGTCGTTCCAGCGCGAGAACGATACCGGGCAGGGTGAATTCATCTCGATTCGAGGCCTCGACGCCAGCTACAACACGGTGTTGTTCGACGGCTTGAGAACGGGTACCGCGGACCAGTTTCGGCGTACCGCGCTGGACATCGTCACGGCCAACAACATTTCCAGCATCGAAGTGACCAAGGCGCCGCTGCCGGAGCACGCATCCGAGGGCATCGGCGGGGTCGTCAACATCCGCACCCGTGGACCGCTGGAGCGTCCGGAAAGTGCATTCGCATCGTTCGACGTTCGCGAAACCAGTTTCGAAGACAACACCGGGTTTCGAGCCGCCGGCGGCTTGACGCGGCGTCTCAGCGATCGTCTCGGCGTCAATATCAGCGCCGCTTATCGGGAGACCTACCTGAATACGCTCTACACCAACCCGGCGTCGTTCACGCTGGAGCAGGTCGGTGCAGCGCAGATCACGGCGCCCGACGGTCGCGTCGCGACGTTCATCGACGAGGATGAAATCAACCTGGTCCCGGCGGGCTTTCTCTCGACCGACCTGTTCACCAACGAGCAGATCAACTTCGAGAACAACGACATCAAGCGCGAAAACCTGAACATCGCCGGCGCGATCGAGTACGAACTCACGGCGAATACCCGGCTGACCCTCGGCGGGCGCTACACGCGTGATGACACGACGCAGACGACGTCCAATATCGAGTTCGATGCCGACAACGGCGATATCCCGTGCCTGAGCGGCGAATTCGGCAGTCAGAGCGCTTTCGAAAACGCCAATCCGTTCGATCGGACTGCTTGCACCAACATCGGCGTGTCCGATTTTCCCGACCCCGAGGTGACCTTCGAAGGCCAGATCGAGGACTCGAAGGAAATCCAGGAGCGATACTTCCTGCGCGGCGTCACGCTACTCGATCAGTGGACGCTCGAGTACACCGCGGGTTATTCGCGCGCGTTCGAAGACGAGCCGGTGCTGTCGATCGATTTCACCAATGATTTCGACGACGTGCCCGGCGGCACCGCCGACAACGCGGTGACGTTCGTGCCGCTGGACTTTTCCAACCCGAACTTCCCGGCGCCGAACCCGCGCGACCTGGACGTGTTCCGGCTGGCCATCGATCCGTTCTGCGAGAATCCGGACGAGAGCAGCGGACGCTGCGGCGAGATCAACGATTTCGACGAGAGCATCGTCGATTCGCGCGAGAACATCCGTACCGCGGCCAAGTTCGACGCGACCTACGATTTCGCCAGCAGCGATGTCTGGCGCAACGTCAAGTTCGGGTTCCAGGTCGAGAAGTCCGAATACGAGCAGCTCGAGCTGGATATTTCCGACGTCGACGATTCGCTCGGCCCGGACGGTTCCTTCCTGGGCATCGACCGAGCCGGAGAGCCGGGCGGCTCGCTGGGCGACAACAACGCGGTGATCGGAGACTACGGTCTGGTCAGCGGGGAGCTGTCCACGTTCGGGCGCATCGGGAATCCGTATGCTGGGATCGGGTTCAATGGAATCCCGCTGTTCGATCCGCGCAGGCTGCGCGAGATCCGGGCGCTGTTCCGCCAGGGCTTCTTCGACTCCGGATCCGGCTTCCGCGATACCGAGCTGCTGGAATCGGAAGAGTATTTCTACACGACTTACGCGCAGACCAAGCTGTCGTTCGGAAAGCTCGACATCATCGGTGGCGCTCGCTTCGAGCAGTACGAAGCGGACTTTTCGGCGCCGGTGAGCTTCAACAGCGGGTTGATCTTCAGCGAGCAGGGCTCGGGTGACGTGGTCGACCTGGCGCCCGATGCCGATCTGGCACAGGCGTTCACCTCCACCGACAACTTCGAAGTGTTGCCGAGGATCGCTTTCAATTACAACCTGCGCGACAACATGAAGGTTCGTGCCTCGTATACCACGGCGCTTGCACGCCCCACTTTCGATCTGCTGGCCGCAGAGGTCGATGGTTCCTTCAATATCGAGTTGTTCGACGGCGTGCTGCCGGAGAATGCGACCAACGCCGATGTCGAGCGGGTCTCGTTGCGTTACAACCTCGGCAATCCCGATCTGAAGAACGCCTATTCGCAGAACTTCGATCTTTCGTTCGAGTGGTACATCGATCAGTCCAACGCCGTTGCAGTCGCTGCATTCTACAAGCAGATCGACGATTTCATCTTCAATACCTTCGCCCTTGAAGGCGATCTCGGCGCGGTCGGTCAGGACTTCGACCCCGTTGCCGCCGTGCAGATCGCGCCGTTCTCCGATGAAGGCCTGGCCTTGATCGAACAGCTCGGCGGTTTCGATTCCTTGCTCAACTCCTCGAATGCCGACATCATCGTGCGCCAACCGGCAAACGGCAACCGCGCCACCGTCTACGGGCTCGAGTTTAGCGTCTTCCACACCATGACCTACCTGCCCGGCATTCTGTCCAATCTCGGTTTTGCCGGCAACCTGACGCTGCAGGAAACCGAAACCGATATCGACCTGGGCGTGCTCGACGAAGACGATGCGCTCGTGGTGCTGGGGCTGGCCCAGGCGGGCGATACCTTGAGCCGCGAGTTCGAGTTCTTCAACTCTCCTGACGTCACCGGTAACGCCGCGTTGTTCTATCAGGACGACAACTGGGAGACGACGCTGGCCTACCGTTACGCGGGGGTCCAGCTCGAAGAGATCAGCAGCTTCGGTTTCGCCCAGTACATCCAGGAGCGCGGTTTCCTCGACCTCGACGTCGAGTACGGCTTCTCCGATCTGGGTGGGCTGAGCCGGGCAGTGATCTTCTTCGAGGCCAACGACCTGCTCGACGGCGGTAGAAAGCCGACCACCTACGAGACGAACGACCGCGGCGGCAATCTGCCCAACTTCGCTTCGTACAACGGCCGCACCTACCGGCTGGGTCTTCGCCTGAGGTTCTGACCCGAGACTAGGTGGATGCGGCGGCGGGCCCGGATGACTCCCGGGCCCGCCGCTTGATCCCGGGTCCGGCACGCGTCGCGGTCCCGCCAACCCCTCACCCGGTCCAAGGAGGCTTGCCATGCGCCGCGATGCGCCGACAACCAGCCGCGCCGGCTATCAACGAATCGGGTTCGTCGCCGGGCCGGTCGTCGCCACCCTGATCGCGCTCTTGTTGCGGCCCGAGGGCCTTCCGCCGGGCGCGACCTATGTCGCGGCCGTCGCAGCCCTGATGGCGATCTGGTGGGCCACCGAGGCAATCCCGGTCGCCGTGACGGCCTTCATGCCGCTGGTGTTGTTGCCGGTGCTCGGCGTGGGCTCGGTTTCGGATAACGCGGCGCCGTACGCACATCCCATCATCTACCTGTTCTTCGGCGGTTTCGTGATGGCACTGGCCATCGAGCGCTGCGGATTGCACCGGCGCATCGCGCTCGCGGTGTTCGCATTCGTGGGCACGAACGCGCGGTCTCTCGTCGGTGGCTTCATGGTCGCCGCGGCGCTGCTGAGCATGTGGATCTCGAATACCTCGACCACGCTGATGTTGTTGCCGATCGCGATTTCGGTCGTGAAGGTGATCGCAGAGACCATGCCCGAACTGGATACGCGCGAGCGCAGTCACTTCAACTTCGCCCTGTTGCTCGGCCTGGCCTACGGCGCAACGCTGGGCGGCGTCGCGACGCTGGTGGGCACGCCGCCGAACGCTTTCATGGCCGGGTTCATGGTCGATACCTACAATGTCGAAATTGATTTCGCGCGCTGGATGCTGGTGGGCATTCCGGTCACGCTCGTCATGCTGCCGTTGGCCTGGCTCATGCTGACGCGCGTCATCTACCGGGTCGATTTCACGGCCTCGCCGGAGGTGATGCAGCACATCGGCAATGCACGCACAAAGCTCGGTTCGATGAGCCGGGACGAAAAGCGAACCGCGCTGCTGTTTCTGTTTCTCGTTCTGGGCTGGTTGCTGCGCAAGCCCATCGCGAACCTGCCGTTCCTCGGCGACGTGACCGACACGACGATTGCCATGGCTGCCGCGATTGCAACGTTTCTGATCCCGTCGGAACGCAAGAACGAAGCGTTGATGCGATGGTCGGACCTTTCCAGACTGCCGTGGGACGTGCTGGTCCTGTTCGGTGGCGGGCTGGCGCTTGCCGCGGCGATTTCATCGTCGGGTCTTGCGCTGTGGATCGGTCAGCAGCTGGCTCCGCTCGGCGTTCTGAATCTCACCTTGCTGGTGGTCGCTGCCACGGCGCTGGTCATCTTCCTGACCGAGCTGACCAGCAATCTGGCCACGACCGCGACCTTTCTGCCGGTGATTGCGGCGATCGCGGTGGAAACGGGCCAGGATCCGCTGGTCTTCGTGATACCGGTGACGCTGGCGGCGAGCTGCGCGTTCATGCTGCCGGTCGCGACCCCGCCGAACGCGATCATCTTCAGCTCCGGACAAGTCTCGATCCCGGAGATGATCCGGGCCGGCATCCTGCTGAACATCATCTCCGTGGCCTTCCTGAGCCTGCTTGCGCTGACGTTGGCGCCGGCGATCTTCTAGCTCGGAATGCACGGCGGCCAGCTGTGTCCCGGTCGCTCGAGCCGACGAGCGTGTAGATCGCAGACTCGGTTCGCCGATGCAGTGACGCTAGCTGACATGATCCAGGACTACGCGCCCGGCAGCGTGATCGTCTAGACGATTGCTGATCTGGCCGCGATTGAGCAGCCCACGCTCACTCACATCGTGCTGCGCATCGGATTTCCCATGGCGCCCGACGCGGTCCAGCAGAGACGGTGACCTCATCGGCGTTCAGTTCAGCATCGTCATGGATAGGCTGCTGGTAGAAATCGCCGTCGATGCGGTTCAGGCCCAAGCCTTGGGGGTCGCCAGCGACGTGTGCGAGGCGGCTCGGTAGCCGGTGCTTCGAGTCGACCTCGATTGATCTAGGTCAACGGCAGTATGAAGAATCAGGCTATTCTTCATACCAACACTCCGCTTGAGCGGGTTGACCATGAAGCTCCGATGCCGCTTCGACTTTTTTCCTCCCGGGCGATCGCTTCTGTTGCTCGGCTGCAGTGCGCTCCTGTCGGTACAAGTTGCCGTCGCGCAGACGGAATCGATTGCCGCAGTGCCCGAGTTCGAGCCGCGTGAACCGGACTCGGAGCTGGTCCTCGACACGATCCTAGTCACCGTCGGCCGCTTTCTCCAACCCGAACGCCAGATGCTGACACCGGTCAGCGTGGTGGACCGCGACGAAATTGAAGTGAGGCAGGCCGGCGACCTTTCCGATCTGCTGTTTGGAGTTCCCGGCGTGGCCTCCACGCAGGGTCCTCGACCGGAGGCGATGGTTCCCAATATCCGCGGGCTGGGCGAGGGCCGAGTGGTGATGCGAATCGACGGCGCGCGTCAGAACATGGCCATCCGTCACCGTGCCCACACGCTGCTGGACCCGGCGCTGCTGGAGCGGGTCGAGATTCTCCGTGGGCCGGCATCGACGCTGTATGGCAGCGGCGCGACCGGCGGCGTGATCCTGTTCGAGATGCTGGACGCCGACGCGTTCCTGGCGACCGGCGCGGGCTTCGGCGGGCGCGCCGCGGTCGGCTACGAAAGCAATAACGACGAGTACTCGGGCACCGCCACGCTCGCCGGAAGCGCCGGCGACATCGGTCTACTCGCCAGCGTCAGCCGTCGAAACGCCGGCGATGCGTCCGACGGCAGCGGGGATACGCTCGGGTTTACCGAGTTCGATGTGCTAAGCGGCCTGATCAAGAGCGACTGGGACCTCGATGCCGATCAGGAACTCAGTCTGACCTGGCTCGGATTCGTCGACGAAAGTCCGAGCCGGACCACCGCCGATCGCCCGACCGGCGACGTGATCGATCGCAGCACACGCCAGCAATCGGCCAGTCTGCGCTACCGGCTCGACCCGCCCGATGCCCGGATCGCGCTGGACGCGGTGCTGTACTGGAGCGACCTGATCTTCGACGAGCGACCGACGGTTGTCGGGCGAGCCCGCGAAGAGCGGGGTTTGGCCACGGTCGGCCTGGACGTTTCGAATACCAGCCGGTTCCGGGCCGCGCGGATCGAGCACACGCTGACCTACGGCCTCGAGTTGTATCGCGACCTGCAGCGTGGATTTAGCGACGGTTTGCCCGCCGCCGAATTTCGCGGTTCCGAGCGCGAGACGTTCGGCATGTTCGTGCAGGATCGGCTGATGCTAAACGATCGGCTGGATCTGGTCCTTGGCGTCCGCCACGACTCGATCGACTCGACGGCGCAGGACGATGACCTGTTGGCGACCTCGTTTTCTGAGACCTCCTGGCAGGCCGGGGTCCTGTTCGACCTGACCCCGGCCCTTCGTGTTACTGCCTCGTTCAACGAAGCGTTCCGTGCGCCAGCGCTGCGCGAACAGTTCATCGGCGGGCAGCACTTTCCGGGCAATCGCTACATCCCGAACCCGGAGCTGGAACCGGAATCGGCTACGAGTTACGAGCTGGGCCTGAGATTCGAACGCGCCGATGCGCTGTTCGACGACGATCGGCTGCGCGCGCGTTTCGCCGTGTTCCGGAACGATGTCGAAGATTTCATCGAACAGCGTGTGCGCGGGAGCGATGCACCCCCGGCACTGACCGACACGACCCGGTTCGACAACGTGGGCGAGGCAAGGATCGAGGGTTTCGAGATCGAGTTGGACTGGCGATTCAGGGACTGGCGTGCGCGCCTTTTCGGCGCAAAGCTGCGCGGCGACGACCGCGAGCTGGATATTCCCTTGGAGAGTATTCCGGGCGACGAGATCGGCCTTCGCGCCGAGCGTCGAATCGCGAACTTCCTGATTGGCGGGCAGATGGTGCATACCCGCGCACAGGACCGGCTTCTCGGCGGCCAGCACCGCCGCCAGCCGACGCCTTCGCATACCCTCGTGGACTTGTTCATGTCCTGGCAGCTCACCGCGCGCGTCGATTTGAATGCGCGGATCGACAACCTGACCGACCAGACCTACCGCCGCCACCTGACCCTGATCAACCAGCCCGGCCGAAGCGTGAAGTTGCAGGCTGCCTATCGTTTCTGAACGAGGAGAACCACCGATGTGTTTCGATCGATTCCGAAGGTCTGCAGTGTTGATCGCGCTTTTTCTGGCCGCACCGCTGGCCGCCCACCAGCCCTGGGTGCTCACCGATCGCGAGGAAGTAGCCACGGGCCAGGCGGTCGACGTCCAGGTGTACTTCGGCCACGTGTTCCCGGGCCATGAGCTGATCGACGCCGAGCGGGTCGCCGCCGTGCAAACGGTGGATCCCGGAGGCAGGGTCCGGCCGTTGGACACCGACTCGCGAATGCCTTTTCCGACACCGCCGCTGGATGAGACCGGTACCTGGGTCATCGCGGTCGAGCAGGTGCGTGGCTACTGGACGCAGACGCCCGAGGGTGGGCGGCCGCTCCCGCGCACGGAACTGCGGGAACCGGTCCACTGCAGCTATTCCGGCAACTCGGCCAAAACGGTCGTGCGGGTCGGTGCCGATGAGCGGCATGCGATCGATCGGCCGCTGGGCCATCGCCTCGAGATTCTGCCTGGAGACGATCCGACGAACCTGGAGGCGGGCGATCGGCTGACGATCGAAGTCCGCTTCGATGGCCAGCCGCATGTCGGGTCCGTGTTGCTCTTTCACGCCGATTCGGGGGAGGAACCCTACAGCACCGTTGAAACGGACGCCGGCGGTCGCGCCGTGTTCGGCCTGGAGGGCGCCGGCCCATGGATGGCGGTCGCGCATGCCGAACGGCCCTATCCCGATCCGGAAGTCTGCGACGTCGAGAGCTTCCACGCGACCCTGACCTTCGGCGGCAGTCGATGAACCGGAAAGGTACGCCGTGGGTCGTCGTTGCGGCGGCGGGTGCGGCACTGCTCCTCGCGATCGTCGCCGGGGGCGCGAATGCGCACCGGGTGGATCACGGGACGGTCACCGCCGATGCGGTGGTGGTGACGCTTTCGCATGCATTCGGCGCGCCGCCGATGTTCGCGCCCTACCGCATCATCGCGCCGGGCGAGGAGGTTGCGTTTCAGACCGGAAGGAGCGACCGGCTGGGGCGCGTGAGCTTCGTGCCGGATCGCCAGGGCGAATGGCGCGTGATCGTCAGCACCGAGGATGGGCACGGCGCCGACGTGCCGGTTGCCGTCGGTGAGGACCTGACCCTCGCCGGCGTACAGACCTCGAATCGAGGCGTCCTAGAGAGGATTGGCGCCGGCGTCGGCTATTTGCTCGGCGCTGCCGGCATGCTCGTCCTCTGGCGTCAGCGCCGCGCCGATGGGGACGCCGGTGGAGTCGGGACCGGTTAGACTTCGCCGCTCGAATCGAATCAGAACCCGGCGTTTCCGGCCGGGTCGCCATGGAGACCGCTTGATGAAAAGGACCCTGACCGCGCTGGCCGCCGGCCTTGCGCTGACCAGCTTCGTGAACGCCAAGGAAGGCATGTGGACGCCCGATCAACTGCCGATGATCGCCGACGACCTGCGCGAAGCCGGGCTGGAACTCGATCCCGAGGCGCTGACCGACCTGACCGCCTTTCCGATGGGTGCGGTGATCTCGCTGGGCGGCTGCACCGCCAGCTTCGTCTCGCCGAAAGGGCTGGTGGTGACCAACCACCACTGCGCGCGCGGCTCGATCCAGTTCAATTCGACGCCTGAGAACAACTACCTCGCCGACGGTTTCCTGGCCGCCGACATGGAAGCCGAATTGCCGGCCGCGCCGGGCACTCGGGTCTACGTGACCGTTGCGGTCGAAGACGTTACCGAGCGCGTGCGCGGAGGCATCACCGCCGATATGGACGGGCAGGCCGTGTATGCCGCGATCGACGCGCGCGAAAAGGAGATCGTCGCCGAGTGCGAACGGCAGCCCGGCCACCGCTGCCGGGTCGCCGGCTTCTACGGCGGGCTCGAGTACAAGCTGATCGACCGGCTCGAGATTCAGGACGTACGCCTGGTCTACGGTCCGGGCGACAACATCGGCAAGTACGGCGGCGACATCGATAACTGGATGTGGCCGCGCCACACCGGCGATTACGCGTTCTATCGCGCCTACGTCGGTCCCGATGGGTTGCCGGCCGATCCGTCCGACGACAACGTGCCGTTCGAGCCCGCCCACTACCTGAAGGTCTCCGCTGCCGGGCTCGACGACGGAGATTTCGTCATGGTCGCCGGCTATCCCGGGTCCACGCAGCGCTACACCCGGCTGGCCGAGGTCAAGAACACCTTCGAGTGGAGCTACCCGAAATGGCGCGAGACGTTGGCCGGCTGGATCGCGACGATCGAGGAAGCTGCGCCGGAGGGCAGCGGGGCGCGCATCAAGTACGAGGGCACGCTGGCCGGGCTGAACAACTGGATGAAGAACCTCGGCGGCCAGATCGAGGGCGCGCGCCGGGTCGGCCTGGTCGAGCGGCGACGCGTCCGCGAAGCCGCGCTGGACGCCTGGATCGCGGCCGAAGCGCCGGGCGCAAGCTATGCCGAAACCCTCGCCAGGCTCGACGCGCTCAGCGCCGAGAATGCGCGGGTCGCGCGCGAGAACTGGTATTACCAGAACGCCACCCGTTCGAGCCTGCTTTCGACCGCGCAGCGCTTGTACCGGCTCGCGATCGAGCGACAGAAGCCGGATGCCGAGCGCGAGTCCGGCTACCAGCAGCGCGACATGGCGTTCTTCCGACAGGGCCTGCAGCGGCTCGACCGTCGATACGATCCGGCCGTCGACAAGGCGGTCTGGCTGCATTTCCTCGAGGCCTACCTCGACGCGCCCGAGTCGGCTCGCGTGGCGGCGCTGGACGCGGCGCTGAAGCTGCCGGCGCAATGGGATGCCGAGGCCGCGGGCGCCGCGCTGGACCGACTCTACGCCCAAACCGCGCTGGACGACGCCGAGGCGCGGCTGGCGATGATGGAACGCGACCCGGCGTGGTTCGAGGCCAGCGACGACGCGTTCATCGCGCTGGCCGTTGCGCTGCACGACCACGAGATGGCGCTGGAGCGCGCCGGCAAGGAGCGCGCCGGCCGGATGCAGGTGCTGCGGCCGGACTACATGCAGGCGATCATCGCCTGGCAGCGCGACCAGGGCTACGCGGCCTATCCGGATGCCAACTCGACGCTCCGGATCACCTACGGCAATGTCATGGGCGGTTCGCCGAAGGACGGCCTGGCCTACCTGCCGTTCACGACGCTGGAGGGCATCCTCGAAAAGGACACCGGCGCCCCACCGTTCGACGCGCCGGAGCGCCAGCTCGAGCGCATCCGGGCGCGGGATTACGGCCCGTACGAGCTGGAGCGGATCGATTCGGTGCCGGTCAATTTCCTCAGCGATCTGGACTCGACCGGCGGCAATTCCGGTTCGGCAACGCTCAACGCGCGCGGCGAACTCGTCGGCCTGCTGTTCGACGGCACCATCGAAAGCGTCAATTCCGACTGGGATTTCGATCCGCGCACGACCCGGACCATCCACGTCGACACCCGCTACATGCTCTGGGTGATGGACAAGGTCGACGGCGCCGACGCGCTGATCGCGGAAATGGACATCGTTCGTTAGGTTCGGCAAACCGGCGCAGGCGCGACCCCGACCGCCGGTGCCGCGCCGTGTCGGCTGCGGCGACACACCCGCAGGACTGTTATCCTCATATGAGGATTTCCGCATGTGGAGCCGAATCATGAACCCGAAGACACTTTCGTTCGAACCGACCCGGAACCCGTCGGGCCGCACCTGGAACGCGCGCCGAGTCCGGTTCGGCCTCGCGATCGCGCTGCTGATCGCCGCGACGGGCGCGATCTCGACGCCGGTTGTCGCCGAGCCGACCGACATCACGGTGCGCGTGCTCAGCCGCGACGCCAAGTTCGTCGGCACCAGCATGGGCGGCGCGCGCGTGGTGCTTCGCGATGCCCACACCGGCGCGGTGCTGGCCGCGGGCGTGACTGAGGGCGGCACCGGCAATACCTCGATGATCATGCACGAAGACGGCGGCCGCCGAACGCGGATGGTCGACGAATCGGCCGCATCGTTCAAGACCACGCTGGATCTCGATGCGCCGCGCCTGATCGAGGTCGAAGCCACGGGTCCGTCGGCGCAGCCGCAGTCCGAGCAGCGCGTCACCGCGAGGCAGTGGGTGATTCCCGGGCGCGCCCCCGGCGGTACGGAAGGCTGGATTCTGGAGCTACCCGGATTTGTCGTCGACGTGCTTGCACCGCCGGCGCACGTCCGTCTTTCCGGCGACATCCGATCGGTCCGCGTGCGCGCCAACGTGGTGATGATGTGCGGCTGCCCGATCGAGCCCGGGGGCCTGTGGGACGCCGACGCTTACGAAGTCGCGATGATCGTGACTCGCAACGGCGAGCGCGTCGCAAGCGTACCGATGTCGTATGCCGGCGAAACCAGCCAGTTCGATGGCGCCGTGCCGGTCCAGGCTTCGGGTCTCTACGATGTGACGGTCTTTGCCTACGATCCGCGCACCGGCAACACCGGGCTGGATCGCACCACGTTCATCGTGCCCTAGGCCCGGCGCGATCGGTGGCCGAGCCGGCTTGAAAGCCGTCAACGCATTGCGAACCCGCCGAAGAAGGGTTGCTTATACTGGGTGGCTACTCCGTACCGCCTGAGGATTCGCCATGCTGTCACGCGCACTCGTTCGAGTACTCTTCGTCGTTCTGCTGCTTGTCGCTTCGGCCACTGCAGCGGCGCAGCAGGAATATCGCCAGCCCGACCCGGCGCTGCAGGCGCTGGTCGACGCGCCGCTGCAGCCGGCGGCCACGGTGGCGCCGGACAAGCGTCGAGTGGCGACGCTGGAATGGCGCTGGGTCCAGCCGCTGGCCGAACTGGCGCGCGAAGAACTGCGCCTGGCCGGAATCCGGATCGATCCAAAAACGTTTTCGCGATCCCGTTCGAGAACCTACGACTCGATCACCATCCACGATCTGGAGTCCGGCGACCAGAGGCCGATCCGCGGGCTGCCGGCCGGTTCCCGGATCCAGTCGCCGCGCTGGTCTTCGGATTCACGTTTCCTCGCGTTCACGGTCACTGACGGCAACGTGCGCAGCCTGTGGCTGTATGACGTCGAGGCGGGCCGCGCCGAGCAGCTGGTCAAGCTGGCGCTGAACGGCGTTCTGACTTCGACGCCGTTCGAGTGGCTGCCCGACGCGTCCGGCCTGATCGTGAACCTGGCGGTCAACCACGGCACCACGCTGCCCGCGCCGGGCGTCGAGGCGTTGGCGCCGGTGATCCAGGAAACCGATCCCGACCGGGTCGCGCCGGTGCGTACCTACCAGGACCTGCTGGGATCGCCGGCCGACGAAGCGCAGTTCACGTTCCTCGCTACCGGCCGCTTGACCCACGTCTCGCTCGACGGCGATTTGACGATGCTGACCGGCTCGGCCCTGTACGCTGATTTCGAGCCGTCGCCGGACTCGCGCTTCGTGCTCGCCGAACAGATCACGACGCCGTTTTCCTACGCCGTGCCGTATTCCCGTTTTCCGCTTCTCACCGAGGTGCTGGACCGCGAAGGCCAAAGCGTCGTGACCGTCGCCGACTTGCCGCTGGCCGAGGACATCCCGAAGGGGTTCGACTCGGTCCGCACCGGGCGCCGCAATATCGG
The DNA here is from genome assembly GCA_964415285.1 of uncultured Halomonas sp. Classification (GTDB taxonomy): domain Bacteria; phylum Pseudomonadota; class Gammaproteobacteria; order Xanthomonadales; family Wenzhouxiangellaceae. The sequence continues at coordinate 18,746 of CAYPZP010000015.1, forward strand.
CTGGCGTGCCGACGCGCCGGCCACGCTGGTCTGGGCCGAGGCCCAGGACGGCGGCGACATGCGCGCTGACGTGCCGCATCACGACACGGTCTTTTCCTGGCCGGCACCGTTCGAGAGCGAGCCGGAGCTGCTGATCGACGTCGAGCGGCGCTTTGCCGGCATCACCTGGGGCAACGACGATCTGGCGCTGCTGGCCGAGTGGCGATTTTCCGATCGCCAGCTTCGGGCCTGGAAGTTCGCGCCCGGCCGACCCGACGCCGAGCCGGTGCTGTTCAACCAGCGCAGCTACAACGACGCCTACAAGGATCCCGGCCAGCCGATCACGACTCGCAGCGAGTACGGCACCGCGGTGATCCACGTGATCGACGGCGATACGGTGCTGCTGGCCGGTACCGGCGCGTCGCCCGAGGGCAACATTCCGTTCCTGGACCGGCACGATTTCGGCAGCGGCGAGACCGAGCGCCTGTGGCAGTCCGAGGCGCCGTACTACGAGCGCGTGCAGGAAGTCCTCGACGAGACCGGTCAGCGATTGCTGACGCTGCGCGAGGCTCGCGAAGTCCAGCCGAACTTCTTCGTGCGCGACCTGGCCGAAGATTCGCTGAGCCGGATCAGCGATTTTCCGCATCCGCATCCGCAGTTGTCCGGCATTTCGAAGGAGTTGATCCGCTACCAGCGCGCCGACGGCGTCGACTTGAGCGGCACGCTGTACCTGCCGCCGGGCGCCGAGGAGTCCGACGGTCCGTTCCCGGTGCTGATGTGGGCCTACCCGCTGGAGTACCGCGACGCTTCGGTGGCCGGCCAGGTGCGCGAATCACCGTACGAATTCAACCGGATCAGTTTCTGGGGTCCGCTGGCCTACCTGGCGCTGGGCTACGCGGTGTTCGACGATCCCAAGATGCCGATCGTCGGCGTTGGCGAGTCGCTGCCCAACGATACCTTCCGAGAGCAACTGGTCGCCAGCGCCGAGGCGGCCGTCGAGGTGCTGGTCGAGCGCGGCGTCGCCGAACGCGACCGGATCATGATCAGCGGCCATTCCTACGGCGCTTTCATGGTCGCCAACCTGCTGGCGCACAGCGACCTGTTCGCTGCCGGTATCGCCCGCTCTGGCGCCTACAACCGATCCCTGACGCCGTTCGGCTTCCAGGGCGAGGAGCGCGATTTCTGGGAGGGACAGGACGTCTACGCGACGGTCTCGCCGTTCTTCCACGCCGACAAGATCGACGAGCCCATGCTGATGATCCACGGCATGGAAGACAACAATTCCGGCACCTACCCGATGCAGAGCGAGCGCATGTTCGACGCGCTCAAGGGACTCGGGGCCCAGGCCCGCCTGGTGATGCTGCCGCACGAGAGTCACGGCTACCGAGCGCGCGAGTCGCTGATGCACATGCTGTGGGAGCAGCAGCGCTGGATGGAGCAGTGGCTGGTCGCCGAACCGGAGTGATTGGTCCGGCGCGGTAAACGAGCGCAGGGCCGTTGCCGGAAGCGCCGAGCCGCCCGCGGTTTCGGCCCGGATCAGCACTGCCGCGACCACGCCGCGGCGTATTTGTCGAAGGTGTAGGTCGCGTAGGCCGTTGCCATCAGCAGCCCGCGGCGTCCGTCGAGGACGCCGAGCCGGCGGATGTAGAGCAACAGGAAGGCCGAGAGGCCGCGCAGCCAGGCAGTTACCGGTCCTGTGGTCGAGCTCCGGGTGCGGATTCGCTCGGCGCTGATCAACGCGTAGCGCGTGAACTTCGACTTCAGGTGCGCGTAATCGCGGAACGTGTCGTGGATCACCGGCGATCCGAGCCGCGCCACCGGTCCGTCGACGACAATGTCCTCGTGGACGTCGGCCTCGTTGAAACGCGTGCCCTCGCGCCGGAAAAGGCGCTTGTGGTAGCGACCGTCGGCGCCGAAGAATACGGGCTTGCCGAACACCATCGAAACCCAGCAGATCCGGAACGCCCGGTAGGGCGGATCGGTCGACAGCCACGCGTCGATCTCGTGCTGCAGCGGCTCGTCGATGTATTCATCGGCGTCCAGGTTCAGGATCCAGTCGCCGGAGCATTGCTCCAGCGCGAATTGCTTCTGGCGTCCGAAGCCGGACCAGTCCGCGTGTAGGACCTGGTCGGTGTAGCGACGGGCGATCTCGACCGTCGCGTCGGTGCTGCCGGAGTCGACCACGACGATCTCGTCGGCCCAGCCGGCCAGCCTTTGCAGACACTCCTCGATCCGGTCGGCCTCGTTGAAGCTGATGATCATGATCGACAGTTTCGCCCGGCGCCGGCCGGCCGAGCACATCCAGCGTCGCCAGAGGCGCTCGGTGCCGACCAGACCGGCCGCCAGCAGCGCCCAGCCCGGCAGCACGACCGGTTGCGTCACCGGCGCCGATACGGCCAGCAGCAGCGCCACGAGACCGGCCAGCAGCGAGCAAGCGACGGCCGCGACCTGAACGGCGCGATCGGGCACCCGGACGAAGTGCGCCAGGACCCGTGCGCTGGCGGCCAGCAGCAGCATCGCGGAGGCCAGCCCGATCGGCCACGGCATCGTCGCGGGCGGCCTGGCAGCAAGCTGCCAGATGCCGGCAGCGAGCAGCAGCGCCCCCGGCACCGCAAAGCGCCCGGGACGATTCCCGGAAATGCCGGCCGCGTAGATCAATACGATGCCCAGCACGCCGATCGCAGGGGCCCAGGCCTGCGACCCGGCCGCGCCGAGGATCCCTGCCGCCACCGTGGCGGCGATCCAGGTCCGGTGTCTGCGCTGGAGAGGCGTCATGGCGATGGATTGGACTGCCGGGACGGTCATCTGGGTCGAGTGTACCCCCGCCAATCACGCCGCAAGGTTCAGCGAGTCGGAAAGCGCGGAGCCGCAAGGCCCGGCTCGACGGGAATGGCGCGCCCTGTCCAGGCGCCCAGGCGCCCCGGATGAGCACGCTTGTCCTTTCGTTCGGGCCCGTCGCAGCGAGAGCGCGTTTGAATCGACATCTCGGCGCAGCAATCCTGGATGAGGGCGTGCCATTGATCGCGGCTCGCGCCCTGTATTGCCCGGTCCGTCACGCTTGGGAACGTCGCGGAATGACGGACGGCGTACACCAGCGCGAAGGGGTGTGGCGCCGGGATTGGGGCCGATGATCGAGGGCGAACGGACGGCGGGCGGGGGATCGCCCAGGGTCCCGGCAGGGCCGTGTTCTGTCCGGCCGGATCCGGCCGCAGCCCCTGTGCCGACAGGGAATCGAATCAGGTCATGATCAAGCGCTAATATGTGACATGGACGTGAATTGTGCATTGCGTCATGAGCCGGTTTGCTATATGGTTAAGTTTCGGTTAACCACCTTCGGAGAACAATCATGAAAGACACGACGCGGTTGAGGCCGCTGGTACAGGGGATCAGCGTCGCGCTGCTGACGCTTGGATTCGGCCTCTCGGCCGTCCAGGCGCAGACCGCCGCCGACGATGCGGAAGAAACGGAGACTGAGGGTCCGGATATCGAACGCATGGTCGTGACCGGCTCGCGCCTGGACTCGGACAGCACGCTGGATGCACCCAGCCCGGTCGTTTCGCTGGGCGGCGAGGAAATTCGCACCTCCGGCGAAATCGACGTCGCCGCGCTGCTGCGTGAAAGCCCGCAGCTCCAGGCCTCGCTGCCGGCGTCGTTCTCGGCGTTCAACGGTACGCCGCTGGGCGCTTCGCTGCTCAACCTGCGCAACCTCGGCACCGAGCGGACGCTGGTACTGGAAGACGGGCGCCGCCACGTATCGGGCATCGAGGGCGAGGCTTCGGTCGACGTCAACACGATCTCCACGGCGTTGCTGCAGCGCGTCGAGGTCCTGACCGGCGGCGCTTCCTCGATCTACGGTGCCGATGCCGTGACGGGGGTGGTCAACTTCATCATGCGCGACGGCTCCAGCTTCGACGGCCTCGAACTGCGCACGCAGACCGGGATTTCCGACGACGGTGATGCCGAAGAGTTCTTCGTTTCGATCGCCAACGGTATGGAGTTCGACGACCGTAAGGGTTCGATGGTGTTCGCTGCCGAATACCAGCAGACCGAGCCGATCTTCGCCGGCGATCGCGACTTCGCAGGCCTCGGCCGCCAGTTTCTTTCGCCCAACAGTCCGGAAGTGCAGGCGGCGTTCGGCGTCGATCCGCGTTTCGCCAACGCGTTCATCCCGAACCTCAGGCTTCCGATTTCCAGCTCGGGCGGCGTGATTTCGCTGACCGGCAGCGCCTTCCTGGATGTGGCGTTCAGCGGCGGCGCGCTGGGCTGCGATACGCTCGGCGCGGCGGCGATCCCTGCGTGCCAGATCTTCGACAACGGCACGCTACGACCCTATAACCCGGGCGACGTCTACATCGGGCCCTTCGACGCCTCCGGCGGCGACGGCGTGCCGGCCGAGCCCGATGACGAGATCCTGCTGCCGGATAGCGAGCGCATGCTGTTCCAGGCCGCGTTCGATTATGAGCTGCACCCGAACATCAACCTGTTCGCCGACGGCAAGTTCGTGTTCAGTGAGACCATCGAAAGCAACCAGGTCAACGGCTTCAACGACGACATCCCGATCGCGCTGGACAACCCGTTCATTCCGACCGCGCTGCTCGACCAGATCGCCACGCTGCAGGCCGAAGGGATCGATCCGGTCCTGGTGATGTCTCGCGACGTGCTCGACACGGCCGCGCGCTCGAATCCGACTGCCGAACGCCAGACATTCCGCGGCGTGCTCGGGATCGAGGGCGAGATTCCGGGCGTGGGTTTCGACTATGAAGTCGCCTACATCTACGGCCGCACCGATGCCGACATCACGTTCCGGGATCGCGTCGAAGACCGCTACTTCGCAGCGATCGACGCGGTGATCGACCCGGAAACCGGCGAAATCGTCTGCCGTTCGGAAATCGACCCCAGCGCCGTGGTGCCGCCTTCGTCGTCGTTCCCGGCGCAGAACCCGAACTTCCAGATCTCGACGTTCGTGCCGGGTGACGGACAGTGCGTTCCGGTCAACCTCTTCGGCGCCAATTCGATCAGTCAGGAAGCGGCCGACTTCATCTTCCAGCCGCAGACCAACGTCAACGAGATCGAACAGAACGTCTTCTCGGCATCTGTGGCCGGCGATAGCGAGCGATGGTTCAGCCTGCCGGCCGGGCCGATCGGCTTCGCCGCCGGTTACGAGTATCGCGAAGAGAAAAGCTCGTTCCAGCCCGGCCCGCTCGACGCCGCTGGCCTGACCTTCGGCACGATTCAGTCGAACTTCGGACCGACGAATCCTTCGTCCGGCCGGATCGAAGTCAAGGAGTGGTTCGGCGAAACCCGCGTGCCGATCCTGGCCGACACGTTCCTGGCCGAGCGGCTGGAAATCACCGGTTCGTATCGCTATTCGGACTACGAGACCTTCGGCAGCACCGACACCTGGGCATTGGGCGGTCGCTGGACGCCGGTCTCCGCGCTGACGGTTCGTTCGACGGTCTCTCGCGCGGTGCGTGTGCCGAACATCGGCGAGGCGTTCTCGCCGCAGTTCGGCGTCACGCTGGGTGCCGGAGACGACCCGTGTAACCCGCAGTTCGTCGATGCCGGTTCGGAATTCCGTGAAGCCAACTGCCGGGCGCTGGTCGGCCCGGTCGGCGATGAGCCGGGCGCGTTCGATTCGACCAACTTCGTCTCGGCGCGGATTCCCGGCGTCAGCGGCGGTAACCCGAATCTCGATCCGGAAGAAGCCGATACCTTCACCATCGGTGGTGTGTTCCGGCCGCAGGGCGAGTTCGGCGGAGCGCTGGACGGCCTGATCGTGACCCTCGACTACTACCAGATCGAGATCGACGGCCTGATCGGTTCGCTGGGCGGCTTCCAGATCGCCTCGAACTGCGTTGACGCGCCGACGCTGAACAATCAGTTCTGCGATTCGGTCGATCGCGACCCGACCAACGGGTTCATCACCGGCTTCCGCTCCGGCTTCATCAACCTGGCCGCCGTGGAAACCAGCGGTATCGACTGGCGGGTCGACTACCGGATGGACGTGCCCGAGTTCCTCGGCGGTGCGAAGAACGGCGAGCTGATGTTCTCGACGCTGGGAACGCGCTTCCTGAAGAACGACGAGACCCGCGACGTTTCGGCCCCGGACGAGGTCACCGACGTGCTCGGCGAGCTCAGCCGTCCGGAGTGGATCGCCAACTTCAACGCCGACTGGCGGGTTGCCGACTTCCGCTTCGGATGGAACGGACGCTACGAGTCGAGCCAGCGCTCGACCGGGGTGACGAACAACGATCTCGAGAGCAATCCCGACTTCGTGAACATCCGCAACACCGGTTCGTCGCTGGTCCACGACTTCACCGCGTCCTGGTACATCAGCGATCGCTTCGAGGTCTACGGCGGCATCAACAACGCGTTCGAGGAAGAGCCCTATATCGGTGCGCTGTCGCGCCCGACCGGTCCGCGCGGCCGGTTCTTCTTCGCCGGGTTGAACATCACGATGTAATCGGCATTCGGCAGCGGGTTCGATCCTGAACCCGCTGTTTTGTGCCAGAGCCCAGAGAAGATTGTTTCAGCACACCCGACAGGCCCCGCCTGTCGGGTTTTTTATTTCAGGCAGTGGTTCGTCGGAGTCCCGGGTTCACGAGCCGGGCGACCCCGGATCACGGGGCGGCCAGGACGCCAGCGTTGTCGCCGCTACGGCGCCAGCGCTGCTTGATGCGAGCGCAGGCTGCGAATGCCTTCGCAGACCTGCCCGGCTGCCCGGGTTCGGGGAGCAGGCGATCGAACCCGCGCCTTCGGGCCGTTCCTGCAGCCGCCGATGACAACGGCAATGCCCGTCGCGCCGGTCGAGTCCGGCGGCGTCGGCCTGGCTGTAAAGGATCGGGGTCGAGCGCGCTCACGCCGAGCCGGTTTTGGAATCCCGCCGTGGATGGTCGCGGTCACGCGCCGGGAAGTTGGCCGACAGCGAGCGGACCGGGGCGGACGCTCGGCGGCGATACGATCGACCCGAAGAACCAATCCGTGTGCGTCCGGGCGCTGTCAGGGGCGGGTTGCAAGGGCCGGGCCAGCGGCCCGAAAGTCACCGGTGAGGCCGCAGCGGGGGCCGCACACGATCCGCCGGCCGAATCGACCGCGCGCGGCCCGGCGCCGCGCGGCCGGAGCCGCGTCACTCCGGCGGTAGCGCCTCGAAGCCGTCGGCGAACAGGTCTTCGGAAACGCTGAAGAACCAGTTGATCTGGTTGATCGATCCCATCTGGACGTTGGCGCTCGTGATCCGGATATGATTGGGATCGTTGCTGATGAACGTCCCTTGCACCGAGCAGAAGGCGAAGCTGGTTCCCGTGACGTTGATATTGATATCGCAGCCGCTCTGGACGCCGTCGAAGACGAGCACCGGCGTGTAATCATCCGCGGTCCCGGCGGTACGGTCGACGCCGGCCATGCCCAAACCGAGTGTGGCCACGTCGTCTACGGTCAGCTGGCGCTGGTCTTCGTCGCCGAAGGCGCCCTGTTGCATCACGGCTTCGGTAAACGGAAACCCGAGTGCCGTGCCGACATCCCGGTCCGCGTTGGCGGCAAACGTATCATCGCCCGGCAGGTCGGCAAGATCCCGGCTGTAGTTCGAGATATCGATCGGCGTGGCCAGCACGAACGGGTTGTTGGTGTCGATGCTGAACCAGTGGAGATTGATATCGTCGCCGCGGAGATCGTCGGCCGAACCGCGGAGCCCGTCGGGACCGGGATCGAGATCGCGCACTCCGTTGGGGCCGGGTGCGGTCTTGGTGTAGTCCCGATCGGCGTTGGGAAGACCGGACTCGGTCGCTTCGTTCGGGTGCGCCAGCCCCAGACAGTGGCCGATCTCGTGCAGCAGCGTCGATTCGAAGTCCACCGCGCCCGAGGGAATGTCGTTATCGGGGCCGAAAAACAGGTTCGGGCTGACCGGCTGGCGCTGGTTCCAGACCTCGATCGCGTTCTCCACCGAGACCTGCATTTCGTCGATCGCTTCGCTGGACGGATTGATGCAGACGCGCACGGAAATGTCGCCGCCGGTGCCGAAGTAGGGAACCGGATGCGTGATCGCATCGATGCCGTTGCCGGGCCCGGCAAAAATGAAAGCACCGGCCATCGCGTTTGCCGAGACGGCCAGGCATGCCGACGCCAGTGCGCTGCGGCGGATCGTTATTCGCGTAGAATTTCGCAGTTTCATTCCGCAGCTCCCGCCAGTGCTTGATCCATGAGTGCCATCCAGTCGCGCTCGAGTTCGGCCAGGCGCGTGAGCCGGATGTCGTCGTCGAACTGCCGGCTCCAGGCTTCCACCGAAGTCGCCTCGACGGCCTCGATAACCTGGCGCCGGTCGTCGAATAACACGAACCGGGTGTATTCCGGGTCGGTGACATGGACCAGTTCGTTGGCGGCGCGTTGCCGGACGTCCTGATCGGTGGTCCGGGAAATCGGCGCAACGCCGGTCAGTTCGGCGGCGAGGCGCTCGTAGGTACCGGCCGGCGCGGCGCCTTCGAAGCGACCGGGTCGGGTCATGAAGAACGGGCGCTCGATGACGAGACGGTCGTCTTCAGTCAGCGTGATCCGCAGCGTGTTATCGGCTTCGGCGATCATGGAGAATTCGCGCTCGTAGACCAGCGTCTGCGCGGCGAGACCCATCGATCCGGCGGCCAGAATTGCCGCGGCGATCAGACGGGAAGGACTGGACAGGATCGATCGATTCATTCGTTCGGCCACCGGGTGATCATTAGGTCTATACCTTACCCGCTCCTGCGTGCATGGGCAATCGTCGGATGCATGCTTCAGTTTCGGGAGGTACGGGTACTCGCGTACCCTGTTTCGCCGAAGGTCATCGCAATCCCTGCGAGGTACACTGGATGGATGAAGCCGCCTGCTGCGACATCACCGGAGCCTGTATTCGCGGCGACTGGCTCGGTCGCCAAACAGCTCGGAAACCCGCCTGCGGATTCACTCCGGGACCGGCCCTGGCGACCCCTTGCGGCGTGGTTTCATGAATCATGCGGGCCGGATCTTGCAATTCAATGAAAAAAACTTTCAGCCGGGAAGATTGCCGATGCGCACGTTACTGCTGATCGGATTCACGCTGCTGTTCGCGTCGGGATGCGCGGGCTTTGCCGGTCGCGAGCCGCCGACGGTCAGCGTTCAGTCGTTCCGCGCCGTGCCGTCGCCGGGTGGCGCCGTGCCGGCTTTCGAGATCGGTCTGCTGATCCTGAATCCGGATGCCCAACCGCTTCGGCTCGAGGGGATCGCGTACTCGATCGAACTCGACGGGCAGTCACTGATCCAGGGGGTGAGCAACCAGCTGCCGGAGATCGAGGGCTATGGCCAGGCCGGTGTGACCCTGAACGCCGCGGTCAACGTGATCGGCGGGATCCGGCTGCTCAGCGGGCTGATGCGCGAGTCGCGCACCGGTCTCGGCTACGAGTTCCGGGCCCGGCTGGACCCGGTCGGCTTTGCGCGCGACATCCGCGTCAGCCAGTCCGGTCGAGTGGACCTGTCCTCGCTGGCACGGCGCGGGCAACTGCCCGAGCCGCGCTGAGGCAGGCCGAGCGCCTCGCACGAACCGCGCCGGCGGAAACCGCTCTCGGAGGATTCGCGTTTGCATTGCTCCCGTGGAGCGCGGTATCCTCCGTGGTCGAGCGAGCCCGGCGTGGCGTCACGCTTCGCTGACGAGTGCTTGCCGCATCGATACCGCGGCGCATCGGGCCCGGAATTCGGTTCGACAACGAATTGAAGTGCAGATCGAATCCGCGACAACCAACGACCCATTCATCCAGAGGGAACGCGCACCATGAAATCACTGAAACTGCTGATCTCGGCCGGTATCGCCATCGCCTTGACCGGCGCCGCGATGGCCGCGACACCGCAGGCGATTGAGGCCGAGCGCACTGGCCAGGAGGACGTGACGCCGGGCGTGCTGCCGACGCCGGACCCCGCCGCTCGCGCCGCCGCGCGCGGCATGATGCCGATCAACGGCCTGCTGTTGATCCCGGAGTCGACCAATGATCGCGTCATGGCTTTCGATCCCGACACCGGTGACCTGATCGATCCGGATTTCATTCCGGCCGACCCGGACAACCTGAGCACACCCATCCAGGCGATTCTGTCGGCCGACGGTCAGAGCTTCCTGGTTTCCGATCAGCTCGATGACGTCGTCCAGCAGTATGACCTGGACGGGAACTATATCGGCGTGTTCGCGCCGGCCGGCGGTGTCGACACCGCCATCCTCGACAACATTCGAGGCATCACGCTCGACCCGAACAACGGCCACCTGCTGGTCAGCGTCGGCAGCGGCTCGAACGCGGACTCGATCGCCGAGTTCGACACCAGCGGCAACTACCTCGGCAACCGGGTGGCCAACGGCGCTGGCGGCCTGGACAGCCCGTTCGATGTCTTCGTCGACGGCAGCGAAATCCAGGTGCCCGGCATCACCAGCGATGCCGTGCACACGTATCAGCTCAACGGCACGTATATCTCGGACTTGTCCGCGATCGACAACTTTCCCGAGCAGATCGCGCCCAGCGCCACCGGCGGCTACCTGATCGGTAACTTCTCCGGCGCCCAGGAGGGCGTGGTCGAGCTGGACGGCTCGGGTGGACTGATCGGCGTCTACGATCCGGCATCGCTGGGCGGCTACCGTGGCGCCTACGAGCTGCCCAACGGGAACATCCTGACCACCAACGGCGGCGGGGTGCACGAGATCGATCGAACCGGTGCGCTGGTCGAGACCAAGATCTCGGGCGTCAGCGCTCGCTTCATTACACGGATTCAGGGCGGTCCCGACGTGCCGCCCGAGGCGCAGCCGGTCTCGACGCTGGGCGTTTCGGGTCTGACGCTGATGATCCTGACGCTGCTGGGCCTGGGCCTGATCGCGGTTCGCGTTCGCGCCGCCTGATCCGAGCCGGGCAATCCACCGAAGTTCGAGGGCGCGTCGGCCAACCGGCGCGCCCTTTTTCGTGGGCGACGGATTGCCGGCGCCTTGCAGGCCGGCCGAGCAGGGCCGGCAGTGCTCGGCAATACGCCGATCCCGCTCCGGGACTGGACCCGACGGCTGCCGGACGCCGATCCCGTTCACGCACCCCGTCGGAGACGCACCGGCTCATCAAGCGGGCGTCATCTTCCTTCTCGCTCCGGGGCAGGGCGCTTGGCTGGAAGAAAAAGAGCGCGCCGGTCGGCCGACGCGCCCTCGAGTTTCGGTCACGGACGCCGAGGTCTCAGTCCGGCTCCACCGACTCCAGACCATCGGCGAACAGGCCGACGAGGTCGGTATCGGAGTCGCTGTTATCCGAGGTCACCAGCTCGGTTGCGCCGGCCGGTGCGGTGACGCCGGCCGTGTTGGTGATCGGGATCGGGTCGAAATCCTGCAATTGCGCCTGTAGGTCGAAAACCACGAATCCGCCGGCCGCAACGCTCACGGTCTCGTCGATCAGCGTGCTTCCCGATGCGGCGCAGGCCGATCCGGGCGAAGGGGTGCACGACCAGGTCACGTTGCCGAGCCGGACGGGCGGGAAGTCCTCGACCAGCGCGTCGATCGCGTCGCTGGGACCGGCGTTGGCGATCGTGATCGCGTAGTCGATGGTGCCGCCGGCCGGCGTGAAGAAGCTGCCGGAGACCTTGTCCAGCGAAAGTGCCACGGTGGCGGTGGCGAACGTATTCTCCGAATCCTCGTTGTTCGTCGGTGCCGGGTCCTGTGTAGCACTGGAAACCGCGGCGCTCGTGGTGAGTTGGCCGGCGGCGCCGGGATCGACATCGACATCGACCAGGATGCTGACGCTCTGGCCGACGCCGAGGGTGCCGAGCGTGCAAGTGGGCGCGCCGTTCGGATCCTCGGTGCAGCCGGTGGTCGCGCTCGGGACCAGGCCGGGCGGGAAAGTGAAGCCGACCGAGACGTCGTCAGCGGCAAAGGTGCCGTTGTTGGTCACTTCGGCGGTGATCACGACCGAATTGCCGGCGACTACGGGATCGATGTTGTCGCTCAGTGCAATCGACAGATCGGCGGTCGGCGTGACGCCGCCGAGGTCCTCGAACTGGATGCGCACGCCGGACGCGTCGTTCTCGGGCGTCCAGGCCTTCACGAAGCGGTTGTTCGACGTGATGATCAGCATCGTGGTGTCCGGATCGGCGGCCGGATGGCAGAACGGCAGCGTGTCGTAGCCGGCTGTCTGGGCGTCGGCCAGCACCACGTCCGGGTAGAAGGTATTGGTGAACGAACGCTGCGAACCGTTCTGGACGATGAACTGCTGCGCGCCGCCGCAGTTGTTCGGGTCGGTGAGCAGGTCGTCGAGCTTGTCGCCGTCGAGATCGATCCCGGAACCGCTGGCGAACGTATCCGACGGAACGTCGGCCACGGCCACGCTCTGGCAGTCCGGGGCACTGCTGCCACCGGCGTTGCCGACCGTGAGACAAACCGTGTAGGTCCCGGGGCTGTCGTAGAGGTGTGTGACGTCGGGCGAGCCGGCGGTGACGCCGTCGCCGAAGTCCCAGGCCCAGGAGGTCACCACGCCGGTCGACTGGTCGGTGAACTCGGCGATCCGGTCGATGGTCGAGAACGTGAACGCAGCGGTCGGCGCCGGCGGTGGCGTGCCCAGCAGCTCGAACACGAAGCGCGCGCCGGCCGGATCGTTCTCCGGCGTCCAGACCTTGTAGAAGAAGCCGTTGCTCGAGTTGACCACCATCGTCGTCTCGAAGTCGGCTTCCGGGTGACAGAACGGATTGCTCGAGACCGGCGCGCCCTGGGCGTCGGCCAGCACCACGGTGCGGTAATCCTGCACCAGCGCGCCGGCGCTGGCGCCGTTCTGCGGCGTGAATCGATTCGGGCTGCCGGCGCCGCAGCCGACATCGGCTTCGACCAGCACGTCGTCGAGCCCGTCGTTGTCCAGATCCAGACCCGAATCCGGGGCGACCGTCGTCGATGCCTCCTCGGTGATCGTGACGCTCTGGCAAACCTGGGGCGAGTCGCCGCCGGCATTGCTGGCAATCAGGCAAACGTTGAACGTGCCGGCGCCGGTATAGACGTGGGTCGGATTCTGGCTGGTGCTGGTGTTGCCGTCCCCGAAGCTCCAGGACCACGAGGCGGGAGAGCCGGTCGAGGTGTCGGTGAATTCGGCGACGATGTCGAAGCTCTCGAACGTGAAGCCTGCCGTAGGCGGCGGCGGTGCCCCGGAGCCGACGAATTCCCATTCCACGGCGATGCCCGAGGGGTCGTTGGGGCCCTGGTCGCGCAGCTTGTAGAAGCGCTCGTCGGGGGTCTTGTAGATGAAGATGTCGTCCAGGAATCCGGGGATCGACTGCGGAACTTCGCCGCCCGATGCGCCGGTCGAGTAGTTCAGGCCTTGCACCAGCGACAGCGTCACCTCATCCCATCCGGTGCCGAACGACTGCTCGGCCAGTTTGGCCAGCAGCGTGCCGTTTTCCTCCCGAATGGCGGTGACGCTACCTGCGGCAAGCGCCTGAAGATCGGCGGTGCTATCGCCGTTGAAGTCGATCGTGTCGCCGGGTGCGAGCGTCACGATCACTGCGAACGCCGAAGTCGCTGCCAGCGCCACGAGTCCGGCCAGCGCCGGGAGTTTCAGTTGCCCAAGGTTCATCGCTGCGTCCCCCATAAGGGATGGGTGAATTAAAGCCCGGTCCGGCAGATCCGGACCGGCTCTGATGTCGCGCAGGTGCTCAGTCGTTGATGCGGACCTGCTCGATCCGTTGCGACAGCGTCGCAGCGTCCTGGACCCGCTCGACCGTCGTCATGCGCGCGGTCAGCGCTTCGATCCGATTGACCAGCTCGGCCTGCGCATCGGCGGCCCTGTTCAGTTGCTCGATTTCGGCACGCAGCTCCGCGATCTCGGCCTCACGTGCGTCGAGCTCGCGCTTCAGGCCCTGGATTGCGGCCAGCGCCACGCCGCTGGTATCGATCGTCGCGATAGTCCGGTCGCTGCTACCCAGCCCGAACTGGCGGAAGAAATCCTGTGCCATCGGCCCGAGGTGCAGCACCTGGTCGTCTTCCTTGTAGGCCCAGGTGCTGATCGGCAGTTCGCTGACCCGGGCCAGCACTTCGGTCGGATCGACCGGGTGGATGTTGGTCTTGCGGTTGACGTCGGAGTTTTCGGTCAGCGTGCCGGTGATCGTGAGGTTTCCGGTGCCGCGCGAAAGCACGAACTCGGTCGCGCCGGAATCCTCTTCGGTGATGAAGAAGCCGAACCGGGTCGCGCTGAGCTGCCAGTCGTGCAGGTCGCCGGAGGTGTCGTCAAACTGGATGGTGCTGCCGCCGTTGTTCTGAATCAGCAGCATTTCCCGGATCAGATTGGTGGCGCTGACCTCCTCGATCTTGACCGGCGCGACAGTGGAATCG
>CAYPZP010000016.1:0-32663 GCA_964415285.1 uncultured Halomonas sp.
GACGATCGAGCCGCCGCCGGCGCCGATCGTGTGCATATCGACCATCGGCACCGCCACCGGGTAGCGACCGATGCGCCCATCGCGAGTCAGCCGGGGCCGCCCCTCGAGCAGCGCCACATCGGTCGAAGTGCCGCCCATGTCGAAGGTCAGCAGCCGTTCGCGGCCCAGCGTATGGCCGATGTGCGCGGCGCCGGCCAAGCCGCCGGCCGGACCCGAGAGCAGCAGGTGCACCGCCCGGTCGCGCGCCTGCTCGGCCGAGACGGTCAGGCCGCTGGACTGCATGACCGCCAGGCGGCCACCGGCCAGCGCGCGCTGCAACCGGTCGAGATAGCCGGCCAGCTTCGGTCCGATCGCGGCGTTGAGCCAGGTCGCGATGCCGCGTTCGTACTCGCGGATTTCGGGCAGCACCTCCGAGGACAGCGACACCGTGATGCCGTCGGGTACGGCCTCGCCGACCCGGCGCTCGAGCTCGGGACGCAGCCACGAAAACAGCAGGTTGACCGCGACCGTCTCGACGCCCTGCTCTGCGATCCAGCGCCCCAGCTCGTCCAACTCTCCGGCGCTCGGCTCGGCCAGTACCGTGCCGTCGGGGCACGCGCGGGCATTGATTTCCCGACACAGCTCGACCGGCACCGGCGGCGGCACCGGGGGCTGTTGGAGGCTGTAGAGCGCATCGCGGTTCTGGCGCGCCAGCTCGAGTAGATCGGCGAACCCGGTGCTGGTGACGAACGCAACGCGCGCGCCCTTGCCCTCGAGCACCGCGTTGGTGCCGACGGTGGTGCCGTGGACCAGGTCGACGGCGGCCGCGTCCAGCCCCAGCGAAGCCAGTCCGTCGAGGATCGCGCGCGCCGGATCGTCGGGCGTCGACAGCACCTTGGCCGTGACCAGCTCGCCGTCGATGAGTGCGACGAAGTCGGTGAACGTGCCGCCGGTGTCGACGCCGACGCGAACGAGATGCCGATCCGGCATCAGCGGCGAATCGGATGACGGTTCATTGCTCCGAACCACGCCGGGGCAATACCCAGTCCGGCCGCGGGAAGTGGCAGGTGTAGCCGTTCGGGTAACGCTCGAGGTAATCCTGGTGCTCGGGTTCGGCCTCCCAGAACGGCCCGACAGGTTCGACCTCGGTGACCACCTTGCCCGGCCAGAGTCCCGATGCCTCGACGTCGGCGATGGTGTCCCGCGCGACCGCCTTCTGCGCCTCGTTCACGTAGTAGATCGCCGAGCGATAGGACAAGCCTCGATCGTTTCCCTGACGATTCAGCGTCGTCGGATCGTGGATCTGGAAGAAATACTCCAGAATGCGGCGGTAGGAGATCACGTCGGGGTCGAATCGGATCTCGATGGCTTCAGCGTGCGTGCCGTGATTCCGGTAGGTGGCGTTCGGGACGTCTCCGCCCGTGTAGCCGACCCGTGTTTCGGCCACGCCGGGCAGCTTGCGGATCAGATCCTGCATGCCCCAGAAACAGCCGCCGGCGAGCACGGCGCGATCGATCGTCATCTCAAATCTCCTCTACCTGGTCCAGATAATCGCCATAGCCCTGCGCCGCCATCTCGTCGCGATGAATGAAGCGCAGCGACGCGGAGTTGATGCAGTAGCGAAGTCCGCCCCGGTCTGCCGGGCCGTCCGGGAACACGTGACCCAGATGGCTGTCTCCGTGCGTGCTCCGCACTTCGGTACGGATCATCCCGTGGTTGGTGTCGCGCAACTCGTTGACGCAGGCCGGCTCGATCGGCTTCGTGAAGCTCGGCCAGCCGCAGCCCGAATCGTATTTCGCCGACGATGCGAACAACGGTTCGCCGGAGACGATATCCACATAGATTCCCGGCTCCTCGTTGCGCAGGTATTCGCCGGTGCCGGGATGTTCGGTGCCGTTTTGCTGGGTCACGCGATACTGTTCCTCGGTCAGCGATTCGATCGCCTCGCGGGACTTCTTGTACTCGGTCATTGCTCGCTCCTCGATTCTCAACGGCCCCAGTCAGATTTCTGGGGTCATGCCGTGCACTTCAAGTCGACCGGACGACGCTGCGCAGGCGACGTTATCGAGTTCGCCGTGACCGCGCCGAGAGGATGACATCCGACACGGAGCACAGGAAAGGCCACGGCGCCCCCGCGATGACCGGAAGCGACCGGGAACGGATGCGTGGCGTCAACGCGATTCAGACCGGGGCAGTCCGGCCTCCCGCGCCACGCGCGACCAGGGAAAGGTCGGTCCCGGATCGAGCTTGCGCCGAACCTGGATCGACGGATCGTCGCTGGCCGGCACCGAGCGTGTGTCGAGCTGGTCGTGCCCGGTCATCGACTCCAGCGCCGGCAATCGATCCGAAAGCGCTCGGAGGAGTCCGATCAACGCGTCGATCTGGCGCTCGGGATAGAGCTCGGTCCAATGCTGGCTGCCGCTGTGGTACCAGTCCGGCCAGCGACCGCTGTGAACCAGCTCGATACCGATGCTCCCGGCGTTGTGGCCGCGCACGTGATGCGCGACCCGATCCAGCGGCACCCATTGCTCGATCGTGCCGTCGCGGTCGATGTAGAAATGACCGCTGTTGCCGGTTCGGGACGCCGGGTAGTGAATCCGCTCGCCGTACTCGCGCGCCGTGTCCAGATCCGGCAGCTCGGTGGCGTGGATCACCACGCGCGTGATGGCTGCCGGATCGCGAGGCTCCAGACGCTGGGCGTAGGAAAGGGGCCGGACGACGACCTCATCCATTGCCTTTCATCCCGGCCCGGTGGGCTCGGCCCGCTCAGCGACCTCGCTCAGCAGGGCGTCGAGCCGCTCGCGGTCGAACCACTCGCCGGCGCGCATCACGCCGGCGATGCGGCGCAGGTTGGCGATGTCGTCGAGCGGATCGGCGTCGACCAGCACCAGATCGGCGACGCAGCCCGGGCGCAGGCAGCCGCGCGCGGTCTCTTCGAGAAACGCGGCCGCGTTGGTCGTCGCCGTGGCCAGCGCTTCGGCCGGCGTGAGTCCTGCGGCGACGTAGATCGCCAGTTCGTGATGCAGCGAGTCGCCCGGCACGTTCATCACCTGCGGCGCATCGGCACCGGCCAGCAGCCCTGCGCCGGACTCGTGCAGCGCGCGGATCAGCGCGCGCCGGACCTCGACGAACCGCTCCAGCGACTCGGCGTCCCGACCCTCGCGCAGGCCGCGAATCTGTCGCACCCAGGACGCGCGCGTCTGCTCCGGAACCCAGCGCATCGCCGGACGCTGCGCCAGCGCCTCGACATCTGCAACCGCGAGGTTCTCGATCAGCGTCTGGGTCGGCACGTTCCAGACGCCGGCTTCGGCCGTGCGCTGGGCCCAGGTTTCGACCAGGTCCGGGTCCATCGCGTCGGCCAGCGCCAGGCCGAAGAAACCGGGCGGACGATTGCGCGCCGGATGCGATGGGGGCACCAGAACCTGGGCGTAGCCGTCGAGATGATCGATGGTCGCCTGGCGCGCGCCCAGCGCGCGCTCGAGTCCGACCGCGATCGAGACGTGCCCGGCGAAATCGATATCCAGGCCATCGGCAGCCGCATCGATCGCCGCGAATCGATCCGGCAACAGACCGGGGTGGAGCTTGAGAAAGTCGTAGCCGGCCTCGGCCTGGCGCCGCACCAGGCGGCGCGCGGCCGCCGGGTCGGGCACGGAGTTGCCGTTCAGGGACGGTCCCGAGGTGAGCAACCGCGGGCCAATCCGCTCGCCCGCAGCCAGCCGGGATCGAAGCGCGAGGTGCCCGGGCTCGCCGAGCATGCCGCGGATCGTGGTCACGCCGTGGGCCAGAAACAGCGCCAGCACGTCGTCGACCGCTTGCGCATCCGAGGTTGCCGGGATGTGGGCGTGCATCTCGGCCAGACCCGGCACCAGGAACCGGCCACCGGCGTCGATCCGGACCACCGCATCGACGCCGGCGATCGAATCGGCCTCGACGATCCAGCCGTCCAGCACGGCGACATCGCGCGCCGCGCCCATGCGACCGGATTCGACGTCGACCGGCCGGACGTTCTCGAAGACAATCGCCGAGTCCTGCGCCTGCACCGGCGTGGTCAGGACGACCAGAAGCAGCCCAACAATCAACAGACGCATGACGGTGGTTCCGCGTGAGATCTTCGGCGCTATGGTAGTCGAGCCGGCGCGGCGCTGTCGCCGGCGCCGGGATTTGCCCCGGTTCCGATCGACGCGGATTCGATCAGATGGTCGTGCCCGGCGCGATGGCCAGGCGCTGCTTGATCTCGTTGGCCAGCGCGGGCGCGTCGACGCCTTCGCGCGCAATCAGCGCAAGGCTGCCGCGCTCCAGGTTCACCGCCACGGCCTGCATGCCGCCTTCCAGCGACATCGTCACCGGCGAAGACGCCAGATGCGTCTTCGGCATGTAGTAGACCGTGACCGGGCCGTCGGCACTGTCCAGCACCAGATGCACGCCCTTGCCGTCCGGCGTCGGGCAGTATTTCGTCAATCGCACCTGGTCGATCAGTTCCGGCGCGAGCTGGACACCGAATCCGGACAGGATCTCCTGCACATGGTCCGGATCCTCGGGTCCCGACAGCGAAGCGGCGAGCACCTGCGGACCGTCGTGCTTCCAGTGCCAGACGACATGCCGCTCCAGATCGGCAGCCGACGTGGCCGGATTCATGATCACGCTGGTCACCGCCACGGCGATCGCCAGCACCGCCGCCACCGCGCCCAGCTGCACCCAGCGCATCGTGCGCTTCTGCCCTTCGAGCGACTGACGCAGGATGATCCGGTCGGACAGACCGGGCGGTATCGGCACATCCAGCGCGCGCTTGAGCGCGTGCTCGAAATGGTCGGAGCGTGCCGCCGCGGCGGCGAACTCGTCGTCCGTCGTCCGCGCGTTGCGCATTTCCGGGCTGCGGTCGCCCGGATCGGTCATCAGTCGGCGTTTGAATTCAAGTAAGTTCATGCACATTTCCCGGTCCATCCGATCGAGGCTGCATCCTGTCGCGAAGCTTTTCGCGCGCCCGGAATACCCGGGTCATGACGGCACTCTCGGTCAACTCCAGCTGGCTCGCGATCTCGGCGATCGACATTCCCATGATCACCTGCAGAATCAGCGGCTCTCGATATTTCTCGTCCAATTCCAGCATGGCCCTGCGCAACAAATCCCGCTCTGTGCGCTCTTCGGGCGCCAATTCGCTTTCCTCGGCCACGACCACGTGATCGATGTCGGTGATCGGCGGCACCTTGCGCTCGAAAGTCCGCGCATATTCCCGCCTCAGGATCGTGATCAGCCAACTCTTGGCCGCGTCGACGTCCTTGAGGCTGTCCAGCGCCTTCCAGGCGCGAACGAACGTCTCCTGAACCAGGTCGTTGGCCAGCGCATGATCCTTGCACAGCCAGACGCCGAACCGGAACAGGTCGTCGGCATACTGGTGCGCCAACGCGTCGAATCGTCGTTTTCGTTCCGCATCCTTCATGACCGGAATTCCATTGTTTACATTGCACCGCTGCGCGCCGAAACACGCCGGCGTCGAGCCCGGTTTCCCGGGTCAATCGGGCTGGTAGACCTTCCCGCCGGCGCGCCGGAATTCGGCGGCCTTTTCTTCCAGCCCGGATTCGATCGCCGTTTCCGGCTCCAGGCCGCGCTCCCGAGCGTAGTCGCGAACATCCTGGGTGATCTTCATCGAGCAGAACTTGGGACCGCACATCGAGCAGAAATGCGCCACCTTGTGGGCGTCTTTGGGCAGGGTCTGGTCGTGATATTCGCGCGCCCGGGCTGGATCAAGTCCGAGATTGAACTGGTCTTCCCAGCGAAACTCGAAGCGCGCCTTCGACAGCGCATTGTCGCGCACCTGTGCCCCGGGCAAGCCCTTGGCGAGGTCGGCTGCGTGCGCCGCGATGCGATAGGTGACCAAGCCCTCGCGAACGTCGTGCTTGTCGGGCAGCCCCAGGTGTTCCTTGGGCGTGACATAGCACAGCATCGCGGTGCCGCGCCAGCCGATCTGCGCCGCGCCGATACCCGAGGTGATGTGGTCGTAGCCCGGCGCGATGTCGGTCACCAGCGGCCCGAGCGTGTAGAACGGCGCCTCGTGGCAGTCGGCCAGCTCCTTGTCCATGTTTTCGGCGATCAGATGCATCGGAACGTGGCCCGGCCCCTCGATCATGACCTGGCAGTCGTGCGCCCAGGCCTTGGCGGTCAACTCTCCCAGCGTCTCCAGCTCGGCGAACTGCGCCGCATCGTTGGCGTCGGCCACCGATCCGGGACGCAGGCCGTCTCCCAGCGAGAACGAAACGTCGTAGGCGGCCATGATCTCGCAGATCTCGTCGAAGCGCTCGTAGAGGAAACTCTCGCGGTGATGGGCAAGGCACCACTTGGCCATGATCGACCCGCCCCGGGACACGATTCCGGTCACCCGCCGCGCCGTCAACGGCACGTGCGCGAGCCGCACGCCGGCATGGATCGTGAAGTAGTCGACGCCCTGCTCGGCCTGCTCGATCAACGTGTCGCGAAACAGCGCCCAGGTCAGCTCCTCGGGCACGCCGCCGACCTTTTCCAGCGCCTGATAGATCGGAACCGTTCCGATCGGCACCGGAGCGTTGCGCAGAATCCACTCGCGGGTCGCGTGAATATCGTTGCCGGTGGACAGATCCATCACAGTGTCGGCACCGAAGCGCAGCGCCCAGACCAGTTTTTCGACTTCGTCGGTGATCGACGAACGCAGCGCCGAATTACCGATATTGGCATTGACCTTGACCCGGAAATTGCGGCCGATGATCATCGGTTCACACTCGGGGTGATTGACGTTGGCCGGGAGAATGGCGCGCCCGGCGGCGATCTCGTCGCGGACGAACTCCGGCGTGACGCACTCCGGCAACCGGGCGCCCAGCGGCTGACCGGCGTGCGCGCGCAGCAGGCCCGCGGCCTCGTACGCTTCGCGCATCTCCGGCAGGCGGGCGTTCTCGCGGATCGCGACATACTCCATTTCCGGCGTGACGATGCCGCGGCGCGCGTAATGCAACTGGGTCACGCAAGCGCCTGCTCGGCCCCGACGCGGCGGCGGCGGCGACGGAAAGGCGACTGTCGCGGGATCGCGTCGTGCGCGAGCGAAGTCGGACGTCGGTGCGTCGAGTGCATCGGAGTCGCCACGCTCTTCGATCCAGCCGGCCCGGATCCGCGGCAGACCCCGGCTCGGATCGACGGCCGCATCGGCGTCCATGAACGGCGCGGCGGTTTCGTAGACATAGATCGGCGGATTGGCTCGCGCTCCGAACGTCGACGGCGTGTCGTGCTGCCGGATCTCGCGCATCGGGACGCGCAGATCGGGCCGGCTCCCGGTCACTTGAATCAGCCGTGATCCCGGCGGCAGTTGGAGCAGTTCGGCATCGAGCCGTCGCGCCAGATCGGCGGGGCTACTGGACATTGAGAGGCGCTTCCTGGAAGGATCAGGCCAAAATGTTAGCAGAATGGAACGCGACGACCGCAGCAACCGGCGCCGGGGATTCCGACCATGACCACCGGCACCTTCGCCAACCGGGATTTACCCGGTACAATCGCAAATGAAGTGAAACGTGCTGCGTGGAAGCGAAATCGGTGAATCTAGAACAAGCCAGAGCCAACATGATCAGCCAGCAGGTGCGGAGCTGGGAGGTTCTCGACGAGCGCGTCCTCGACGCACTGCGCGCGGTACCGCGAGAGGAATTCGTTCCGGTACGTCACCGCAAGCTGGCGTTTTCCGACCTTCGAATCCCGCTGGGTCACGGCCAGATCATGATGAAGCCGGTCGAGCAGGGCCGCATGCTCCAGAGCCTCGCGCTGCAGGAAGGCGAACGGGTGCTCGAGATCGGAACCGGTTCGGGGTTCGTCACGGCCTGCCTGCTTCGACTCGGCGGGCGGGTCACCAGCATCGAGATCATCGAAGCGCTGGCCGAACAGGCAGAGAGCAACCTCGCCATGCAGGATGCCGGCGAAATCGACCTGCGGGTCGGCGATGCGCTGACGGCCGAGTTCGAGCGCGGTGGCTACGATGCGGTCGTGATCAGCGCATCGATGGCGTCGGTGCCCGAGCGATTCACCGAATGGCTCGCGCCCGACGGCCGGCTGTTCGCTGTGCGCGGACAGTCGCCGGCGATGGAAGCGGTGCTGCTGACGCGCACCGAGTCGGGTCGAATGCGCGAAGAGAGCCTGTTCGACACCGACCTGCCGCGACTGATCGGCGCCGAGGACGCGCCGGTATTTTCGTTCGATTGAACAATTGCTTGACGCGAACCGGCTAGCCTTCGACGCCGACTGGGCTCGTGAAAACCGTCGGAGCGGTTTGGATCAGCGACTGTCGAACGCGGAAGCGACCGCGCCGGGAGCCCGGATCCCGGGCGCCAAAGTTCGGCCCCGGGGGCCGTCAACCGAGTAGGCATCGGCTCCGGAGTTCCGACAAACGACCGGCCCAAAACGAATCGAGAAGGTCTTCAAACATGCGAAAGTTCCTTGCCACCGCGATCCTCGCGGCTCTTGCCGCCCCGGCCGCCGCCATCGATCTGATGGGCGTCTACGAAATGGCTTCCAGCAACGACCCGCAGATCCGGGCGGCCGAGCGCCGACTCGATGCCGCGGAAGTCGAGACCAAGCTGGCGCGCGCCAACTTCCTGCCGAACCTCAACGCGTCGCTCCAGCGCACGCCCATCGGTGAGAGCCAGCCGAAGATCGCGGGTGTCGAACTGCCAGAGAACGACATCGACTCCGAGAACTACTCGCTCAACCTGACCCAGAGCCTCTACGACTACGGCAACTTCGCCTCGATGGAACGCGCCCGGCGCGTCATCGCCCGCGCCGACGCGCAGTACAACGTCGCCTGGCAGGATTTCCTACAGCGCACCGCCCAGCGCTACTTCGACATGCTCAACGCCATCGACAGCCTGCGTTTCGTTCAAGCCGAAGAGAAAGCGCTGCGACGGCAGTTCGAGCAGGCGGAGCAGCGCTTCGAGGTCGGGCTCTCCGCGGTCACCGACTTTCTCGAGGCGCAGGCGGCCTGGGACGGCGCACGGGCACGAGTGATCGTGGCCGAGAACGCACTGGAGAACGCGCGCGAGGGCTTGCGCGAGTTGACCGGCACGATGTTCGAATCGTTCAAACCGCTGACCGAGAGCCTGCCGCTGAATCTGCCCGAGCCCAGCACCTCCCAGCAATGGGTGCAGACCGCACTGCAGTCCAGCCCGGACCTGATGGTGGCACGCGAAGCGGTTTCGATCGCCGATTCCGATATCAAGATCGCCAAAGCCGGCCACTTTCCGACGCTGGAACTGAACGCCGGCTACAACCGCAGCCTCAACAATGAGTTCGCGCTGCGCGAAGACGACCAGACCCAGATCGGCACCACGACGCTGCAGAACGACCAGTGGTCGGCCACGATCCGGCTCAACGTCCCGATCTTCTCCGGCCTGGCGGTGAAATCCCGTACCCAGCAGGCCCGCATCAACCGCAGCGCCGCCAACGAGGAACTGGACCTGAACCAGCGCCAGACCGTGCGCGCGACCGAAAACGCATTCCGCGCGGTGGTGGCCGGCATCCGCCAGGTCGAGGCGCTGGAACAGGCACTGGTCTCGGCCGACAGCGCGCTGGAGGCGACCAACGCCGGCTTCGAAGTCGGCACGCGCACCATTGTCGATGTCCTGCTCGCCGAGCAGCGCTTCTTCCAGGCCCAGCGCGATTTTTCCGAGGCCCGCCACCAGTTGATCCTCGATCGGCTCGGCCTGCGCCGCGCGGCGGGTACGCTGACGCCGGAAGACCTTCAGGAAGCCAACAGACTGCTGGAAGGCCCGGAGAGAGGTTAGGCAACCCCCTGAATCACTCTGCGCGGAGCGCGTTTCAGTCGGAAAAGCCGCAGAGCACCTTTTGCGACAGGAGTGACAGCCGCCGTAGCGACGGCCGGGTCGCACCACGCGCGAGATGCGGCTTCGCCGGCGCTTGCCGTGACGATCGCCGGCCGGGACGGGCCTTTGCGGGCCATCCGCCGCGATGGCCCTGAAGATCCGGATTGCTTGTTCGGCATGACCAAACCACCGTCGCCGAAGCCACGCCGGCCGGGCCCGCAAGAGCGCCGCGACCGTGCAGGGTCGCTCGGAGGCTCCCCCGTCACCCCGGGCGCCCGGTCGCTTCGACCGCCTGCCCTTCCAGCCACGGAACCAGCACGCGCATCGTTCGATCCAGCGCGCCGCGCTGCGCTGCTGCGAAGGCAGCGGCGTTGGCCGCCAGTCGACCGGCGAGCGCCCGATCCGTAAACAATCGCTCCAGAGCCTCGGCCAGATCCGACCCGGACTCGACCCGAACCAGCGCTTCGGCCGATTCCAGGCCGTCGGCAGCCGCCTGCTGATCGGCGGTATGCAGACCGGTCAGCACCGGCGTGCCGGCCAGCGCGGCTTCCATGAGGTTGTGTCCCCCGATCCCCGGGACCAGGCTTCCGCCGACGAACGCCGCATCGCCGAGACGGTACAGATGCTCCAGCACACCCATCCGGTCGACGACCGCGGCTTGCGCGCGAGGATGCTCATCGAGACGCTCGATCCGACAGGCCCCAAGGCCGGACTCGTTCAACCTCGCAAGCACCCGAGCGGCCCGTTCGGGATGCCGCGGCACGACCACCATCAAGGCTTCGGGCTCCGTTTCCAGCAGCCGCCGCTGTGCGCCGGCGAGCATGTCCTCTTCACCGCGATGCGTGCTGCCCGCGATCCAGGTCGGGCGACCGGACCACCCTTCGGCCCACCGCCGAACCCGTTCGGAAGGATCGGCCGACGCGGCGCGGTCGAATTTCAGGTTGCCGGTAACCATCATTCGATCCGGGCCGACGCCGAGTTCAGCCAGCCGGTCGCGATCCGCTTCGCTCTGACACAGGACCGGATCGACGGCCTCCAGCGCGCCGCGAAACAGACCCGCAAAACGCCGATAACGACCCAGCGCGCGCGCCGACACGCGCGCATTGACCATCGCCACCGGAATGCGACGGCGGCGACAGGCATTCAGCAGCACGGGCCAGATTTCGGTTTCGACCAGCAACAGGCGATCGGGCCGGGTATGATCCAGCCAACGACGCACGCAAGCGGCCGTATCCAGCGGCGCGAACAGGTGCCGGACGGACGCCCGATCGGCGAAGCGCAGATCGGCTTGCAGCGCCGCGGTATGGGTCAGCGTCGAAATCAGGATCGGCCGCTCGGCCGCAGACAGTAGCCGGCAGATCAGGGGCTCGGCCGCATTCAGTTCACCGACCGATGCGGCATGAATCCAGAGCTCGCCCGAAGCATCCGGCACGCGCCCGCGACGCTCTCGCTGGCGCGCGATCAACGTGGGTTCGCCGGCCGCGGCCCGAGACAGTCTGCGCGCGGCAACCGGCGCCAGCACGGAACCGACCAAGCGATAAACGGGAAACCACAGTGAGCGCATCGCGCCAAGCATATCCCAAGCAAGCGCTGGACTCCCAGCGACCGGACGCCGGCCGGATCCCCAGCGCGCCGTGCCGGCCGGGTTACCGATGAGCCGGGTCGGGGATGCGGCGACCCGCGCCGCGCTGGGCCCACTGGCCATGATCGGGCGCATGCCGCTGGGCCGTGCGCAGCGTGCAACCCGCTGGCTCGCAGGACCGCTGCACCGCACGATGCGACGTCGCGCGGCCATCGTGCGCCGCAATCTCGAGTTGTGTTTCCCCGACGCCGACGAGGCCGAACGACAACGCATCGCGCGCGACCATTTCCGCCATCTGGCCGAGGCCGTCGGCGAAATTGCGGTCGCCTGGCATCATCCGGGCCGACTCGACGAATCCTTCGGCGAGGTCCGCGGCCTGGAACACATCGAAACCGCGCGCGCCGGCGGGCGCGGCGTCATGCTGATCACCGGCCACGTGACGTGCCTGGAACTCGGCGCCCGGCTGCTCGGCGAACGCGTCATGGCCCGCGCCATTTACCGGCCGCTGCGCAACGCGGCGCTGGAGCGCGAGCAGAACCGCGGCCGCAGCCGGTACGCGGCGGCGATGATCCCGCGCAACGACCTGCGCGCCATGATCCGGCACCTGCGCGCCGGCGGCGTGTTGTGGTATGCGCCGGACCAGGACCTGGGCCCCGAACGCAGTCGCTTCGCCCCGTTCTTCGGCGTCCCGACCGCCACGGCCACCGGCCTGCTCGAACTCGCACGCCTGGGACGCGCCGGCGTGGTGCCGATGTTCCCGGCCAAACATCCCGACACGGGCCGCGTGCGCGTCACGCTGGAAGCGCCGTTCGCTGCGTTCCCGTCCGGCGATCCGGAGGCCGACCTGGCGCACTTCAATGCGTTCCTGGAGCGCCACGTGCGGGAGCAGCCGGCGCAATACTGGTGGCTGCACCGGCGGTTCAAGACCGCGCCACCCGGCACGCCGGACCGTTACGCCGGAGGTTAAGGAACCTCTGAACAAGTCTGCGCGGGCGCGACGGAGCGCTTGTCAACACAATCGGCGGGATCACCCGGCGTGGCTTCGGCGAGCGTGGTTTGGTGATTCCAAATCAGCGAGTCCGATGGTCATGACAATCGGCGCCGGGTGGCCCGCAAAGGTCCGTCCCGACAGGGTTTCGCCGGAGAAGCCGCATCTCGCACGCGACGTGACTCGGCCGTAGCGACGGCTACGGTCACTCGCCACGGCCCGCACGATCTGCGGCTTCTGCGACTGAAACGCGCCCCGCGCAGACTTGTTCAGAGGTACCATCAACTCGGAATATTGAAAATCCGGGTCGACGACCGATGAGAAAGTCACCGCGCGTGCTGCGCACCGCCGAAATCTCGCCCCAGGCGCGGCGCTATTCCGTGCTGGCCCTGGCCGCGACGCTGGCCGCGACTTTGGTCGGCATCCTGGCCCTGCCCATCGCGATCCCCATTGCTTGGTGGTACTTCGGGCGCTTCTACGCAAGCCTGGATGTGGTCTTGACCAGTCGCGAGCTGCAGGTCTCCAGGGGCGTGCTGAATCGACAGGAAAAGAGCATCCCGCTGGAGAAGATCACCGATCTGGCGGTGATCCAGGGGCCGATCATGCGCTGGATGGGCATCAAGGGACTGCAGGTCGAGACGGCGGGCCAGAGCAGCGGCCCGGGCGGCGCGCTGGTGCGCCTGATCGGGATTGAGGATACCGACGGGTTCCGCGACGATGCGCTGGACCAGCGCGACAAGGTCACCGAGAGCGGTCCGCAGCAAATCGAGGCGGTCGGCGATCCGAACACGGTGTTGCTGACCGAAATTCGCGACGCGCTGGTGCGCATCGAATCCGGCCTGCCCGGGGCGCCGGACCGCTCTGGCAAAGCCGGGGACCGGTAACGACTGGACGCCCAGCAGCCGCAGCGCCGGCCGGTGAATGACCGCTCAACCTCCGGCGTCCGCGGCTCGACCCAGCCGGGCCAGTTCGCGATATTTCTCCAGCGTGTAGGCAGCCTGTAGCCGACTCATCTTCCAGCCGGCGATGCCGTCGAGAAACGCGCCTCGCAGAATGACGTTGTCGAGCAGATTGAATGCCGCTCGCGGCCATGCGGCCAATCGCGAGGCCCGTCGACCGCTCTGGTGTCGATTACGCGCCTGGAGCCGCGCGTAATCGAGCAGCTTGTCGCGCGCATGGGCCTGGTCACGGAATACGTAGTGCTCCAGCGCCCCCTGGAGAATCCCCGTGCGTCGTCGGCGCCCGGTCATGACCACTTTCTCGTGGACCTCGACATCGGTGAAGTCGGCCGCGCCGCGCTCGAACAGCCGCAGCGGCTCCCTCGCCCAGTGACCGAAGTGCAATTCGCTCTCGAATGCCATCGTCAGCCAGGGCAGGCGATATCCGGCGTAGTAGGGACTCCGGTGAGACAGGATCAGATCGATTTCCCGGCGTAGCGGTTCGCTGACCACCTCGTCGGCATCCAGACTGAGCACCCAGTCCGTGGTCGCCATGGCAAGCGCACGGCGCTTCTGCGGGCCGAAACCTGGCCAGTCGGTCAGCTCGACCCGCTCGGTATAGCGACGGCAAAGGTCGGCGGTACCGTCGGTGCTGCCGGAATCGAGCACGGTGATTTCATCGGCCCAGCCTGCCACCGAGCCCAGCGCGCGATCAATGCGATCGGCCTCGTCACGGCAGATCATGATCACGCCCAGCGAGTGGACGCGCTCGATCGGAGCGGCAAGTTCGAGGCGATGACGAACCTGGACCTGCGCGTAGGCGCTGGCGACCAGCAGCCCGAACCAGACCACGCCACTGTTGCGCTGGAAGATCGACTCGCCCAGCCCCATCACGGCCACGACCGCGACCACTGCCAGGCCGCTCCAGCCGATCAGCCGGGTGCGACGCAGACCGCTCTGCCAAAGCATCGCGAAGCGGCGCAGCGGCACACCGAACAGCAGACAAAGCGCGACCAGACCCGGGAGTCCGGCGATCAGCATCGCGCTGAGGAACTGGTTGTGCGGGTGGTGATACTCGAGCATCCAGTCGGGCAGCCGACCGGCGGCAACCGCCTGTTCCAGTGCGTCCCGGAATCCCGCGGGCCCGACGCCGAACAGCCAGTGATCGCGAATCTGCTCCAGCGACATCGACCAGAGCGCCCAGCGCACCGACAGCGTATCCTCGCGCGCCAGGCCGCCGCCTTCGCTCAGGCTCGTCAGCGCATCGCCGACGCGCTCGCTCAGCGGCACGCCCGGAATCATCGAAAGCCCGACAGCGAATGCCAGCATGACCAGCGGCAGTCCGAAGCGCCAGGCCGGGGTCTGGCGCGTGCCCAGCGTAACCAGATAAAGCACCAGCAGCGGCGCCAGCGTCAGCCAGGCGCCGCGCGACCCGGACAGCGCGCTGGCGACCAGGCCGAGCGCCACCGCGGCGGCGGCGATCACGCGCTTCCAGGGTGCCAGGTGGGTGTCGGCGACGCGCGGCAGCAGCATGACCGAGAACGCCAGCACGATACCGCCGAAGTAGATCGGATTGGTGGGGCCCCCGACCCGTTCGGCCCATTCGCCGGGCTGACCGATCCAGGCAAAACCGATCGCATACACGCCGGCGATCGCTGCCCCCGCGCCCACCCCGGTCCACCACACGCGTTCCAGCCCATCGACGCGAGCCAGGAACAGGTAAAGCGGCACGATCAGCAGCAGTCGCAGGATTCGCCCGACGTCGTCGCGTCCGACCGGATCGAGTCCGTGGCCCAGCCACGACAGCAGCCAGACGCCGACGAACAACAACACGACGAACGTCAGCAAACGCTCGTGGCGATCGAGATCCCAGCGCCGCCGGAGCAAGCCGGGCTCCAGCCAGACGATTCCCATCAATGCCAGCAGCAGAAACGCGCCGCCGGCGACCTTCGGTAGCACCAGGCCCAGCGCCAGCGCGAGGAACAGCAGCAGCGACGCAAAGCGGGCCAGCCAGGAAGACTCGGGGACGCGCGCACTGCTGAGCGCGACCGGCTCGGTCGCAGTACCGGGTTCAGTCCTCAAGTTCGAATTGCGCGCCGCAGTAGGGGCATTGCGCGTGACCGGTCTTCTCGATCGGTAGATAAACGCGCGGGTGGGAATTCCACAACACCATGTCCGGCGTCGGACAGCTCAACGGCAGATCCGCGCGCTTGACCGAATAGCGAAGCTCGGTGTTCGCGGGCTTGCCCGAGCGATGAGTATGCGAGGATTCTTTCACGATCAGCCGGCCCTCATTGCGTAGACCCGTATTGTAATCGTCCCTCGACCATCCCTCGGCACCGACTGACGCATGTGCCGCAATGCATCGGCCGGGCAGCGATCACGAAGCGGGCTCGAAGCACGCATCCCAGGCCCGCCGCACGGCCTCGACCGCTTCGTCCGCCAGCGATTCGGTGCATTCGCGCTCGAGGTACAGCCGATCGCGCAGCGCCGCGGCTTCGCGGAAGATCGCGGCAAGCTCGCTGCCGCTCGACCGGCCCAGCCAACCGCAAGCGGTCAATCGATCGAGCTGCTCGGAGGTCGCGCGCGCATCGATCAGATTCCGGTGTTCCCGGGCATTGAGCAGAACACCCAGTTCGGCGATGAACTGGATGTCGCCCAGAACGCGCTTGATCGGCGACTCGTCGCGCTGGTCGAGCTGGCGACGCCGCATCGCCGCCAGATCGACACGCACGCGAGCGCCATCGCGCGGACGGGCCAGGACTTCCCGGCGAATCTCCTCGAATTGCTGCTCCAGCTCGCTCGGACCCCACACGCAGCGCGCCCGGATCAGCGCCTGGTGCTCCCAGGTCCAGGCATGCTCGTGCTGATAGTCGGCGAAGCTGTCCATCGACGAGACCAGCATGCCGGCATTGCCGTTGGGCCGCAGGCGCGTGTCGACCTGATAGAGCTTGCCGCCCTGCAGCGGCAGCTGCAACGCATTGATCATCCGCTGCACGGCTCGCAACGGGGCTTCGCCGCGGTCGTGCAGAAACACCAGGTCGAGGTCCGAGGTGTAGTGCAGCTCGCCGGCGCCCAGGTTGCCGTAGCCGATGATCGCAGCCGGGGTATCGGTGGGCAGGAACATCTCGGCGATGCGCTCGAGCACGGATTCGGCAATCCGGGTCAAGCGCCGGCGCGCTGCCGGACGATCCAGCGCGCCGTCGAGCTGCCCCAGGGCGGTGCGCACGAATCCGGCCTGGCGATAGCGGCCCAGCGCATTGAGATTATGCTCGGTGTCGTCGGGCTGAAGTGCCGGCAGGCGGGGCAACTCGAGTTTTCGATCCGGCGCCAGCAGGTCGTCGAGCAGCTGCGGGCTGGCCGTGATCCATCCGGCCAATCGAGCGGAGGCCCGGAACACGTGAACGCAGCGAGCCAGCGTGGCCGGGCGCTCGTGCAGCAGCGCCAGGTAGGCCGAGCGCTGGGCGATGGTCTCGATCAGCGCAAGCAGGTCGGGCAAGCCGGTTTCCGGCGATCCGTGCCGAACGACCTCTTCGAGCAGCTCCGGCATCAGCCGATCGAGCCGCTGCCGTGCCTCCGAAGACAGCGGCCGCCGCGCCAGGCGATCGTGCAGCCGACGAATCGCAGCGGCGACCGACTCGACGTCGCCGAAGCCCGCTCCGCCCAGTCGATCCTCCAGACTTTCGCCCGGCGGCCAAAGCGGCGATGCTGCGGGCTCGCCGCCGTCGCGCGCTTCGAAGCGCGCGCGGAACCTCTCGCGAACCTGCGCTCGCACCGATTCGGTCCGGTATTCCAGCGCGGTCCAGTCAGTCTGACCCATCAGCATGGCCAACGCGCTGCGACCGGAATCGTCATCCGGAAGCTCATGCGTCTGGCGGCCGGTCGCGACCTGAAGCCGGTTCTCCAGCATCCGCAGAAAGCGATAGGCCGAATCCATCCCGGCCGCTTCGTCGGGCTCGATCAGGGCGCGCTCACGAGCCGCACGCAGCGCCGGAAGAAACCCGGCGGTCCGCAACGCCGGTTCGCGCCCCCCGCGCAGCAGCTGCAGGCTCTGGATCAGGAACTCCAGTTCGCGGATGCCGCCGGCGCCTCGCTTGATGTCGGCGCGCAGGTCTTCGCGCCTCGATCGCTGCTCGATTTCGGCATGCAGCGAACGCAGGCTGTCGAACAAACCGTAGTCGAGATAGCGACGGAACACGAACGGAGCGATCCGCCGCAGCAGCTCGGAACCGACGTCGATGTCGCCGGCGACCGGACGCGCCTTGAGCCAGGCATAGCGCTCCCAGGCACGCCCCTCGTTGAGGAAATACTGTTCCATCGCCGCCAGCGACCAGACCATCGCACCGGCCTGACCGAACGGCCGGAGTCGCGTGTCGATGACCCAGACGCGACCGTAGGGCGTGACCTCCTCCATCACCCGGGCCAGTTCGCGCACGACCCGGCCGAAGTAGTCTCGCGGCGCCAGCGCACGGCGACCGTCGCTGTCGCCGACCGCATCGTGGCAAAACACCAGATCGAGGTCGGAATTGAAGTTCAGTTCATCACCGCCGAGCTTGCCCAATGCCAGCACCGCCGGCCGCGCGCGCCGGCCCGATCCGTCCTGCAGGTACCCGTGTCGCTCGGCGGTTCGGGATTGTGCGGCCGCAAGCGCATGTTCAAGACACGAGCACGCCAGGCGCGAAAGCTGCTTGCCGGTTTCCTCGACGTCGAAGCGTCCGCACAGTTCGTGCCACTGAATCCGCAGCGCCTCGAGTTGTCGCAATCGCCGGAGCCGAAGCCCGAGATCGAGCGAGGGATCATCGGCCGGGTCGTCGCCCTCCAGCCATGCCGGGCTCAGTCCCCAGTGCCGAAGGACCTCGCGCGCATACCCGCTGAGCGAAACGAATTCGGCCGCGTCCAGCGCCGGGCCGCTCACGCCGCCGCCTCCAGGCCGGCAGACCGCACCAGCGCCGCGAACAGCGCACGCTGCTCGCGACGCTGCGGCAGATACTCGGGATGCCATTGCACACCGATCAACCAGCGCGCCCCGCCGGCTTCAAAGGCCTGGACCACGCCGCTGGGTTCGACCGCAGCCGACACCAGACCCGTGCCGAGGCGGTCGATCGCCTGCCGATGCAGCGCGTTGACCCGACAGGTCGGGCCACCGAGAATATCCGCCAGGCGCGTGCCCTCCACCAGGTCGACGCGCTTTCGCGGCAGGACCGAGCGGATCGCCGGATATTCGTCGTAGAACCCTTCGAGCGACTGGTGCAGCGATCCCGCCAGCGCGACGTTGATCAACTGCATGCCGCGACAGATACCGAGCATCGGAACTCCCCGGCGGATGGCCCGTTCGATCAGTTCCTGTTCGAGTGCGTCTCGAGCGGAATCGAGTCCGCCGCGCTTCTTGGTCAGAAGCAAACGCAGCAACCAAAGCAGCGGGAACAGCAGGTAGCCCAGGGCGCGGCGCCAGCCGGTGACGCCGCGATCGGCCAACTCGCCGACCGGGAGGCGCCGATGCTGTCCGTACAGCGCCGGACTGACGTCGGCGCCGCCACCGATGATCAGACCGTCGAGCGCGTCGATGGCGCCGGGTTTCCCGGGCCGGATGCGACGTGGACGGCCGCCGACGCGCCATACCGCGAAGGCGGTGAACAGCCAAGCGGCCAGGCCGCCGCGATCGGGGCCGGTCACACCGATCACCGGTTTCATCCGCGCCACCCAATGCGACGCCCGATGTCGCGAAACAGCGCCGAGGCCCAGCGCCGGAAGCCGCTGGAATCGTCGAACCGCTGGCGCGACCGGCGCGTCAGGCGATCCGGGTCGGCGGCGAGGCGCTCGATGCCGACCCACTCGCGCCACGGTCGGGCCAGCGACCAGTCCCGATCGTCGATCAGGCAGTTGGGCAGGCGATAGTGCCAGGCCGGTCGCGGCTTGATCAGATGCCGCTCCACCGGCGCGCTCATCACCCGCTCACGGTCCAGCCAGGCGAACAGCGGCAGCAGGTCCAACGGACGGTTGCGGGTCGGCGTGTAGTCCAGGTAGTCGTCGATCAGCTCGGCGACGTCGCGCGGGTGATAGGCGGCGTCCAGAACATGCGCTACATAATCTTCGGGGAACGACTGTACGAACGGCGTGAGCTTGCGCGCAAGATCGATCCGCTCGCGCTCGCAGATTGCATCGAAGCGGATGAAGAACGCGCGCAGCACGGCCAGCAGGTGATCCACTCGGGTGGACGCGATATCGATATTGAACTGGAGCCCGAAGGCATACACCGCAGCCGAATGCGTACCCAGCGCGCCGGCTCGGCGAAGGCGCTCACGGATGGCGTCGATCGCGGGCAGCGACTCGATTTCGACTGGTGGACAGACCAGCTCGTGCGGCACCACCATTCCGGCCACGCGCGACAGCAAATCCTCGAGATTGTCGCGCGCCTGGCCCTCCTCGATCTCGATGCCCAGCGACTGCAGCGAGTCGAGATAGCGCCGGGAAGTCAGCACGCTTGCATCCAGCTCGACGCCGAAGTCGCCCAGCTCGGTATCCTTGACGGTTCCGGAAAACGCCGACTCGGCCTGGTAGCGGCCACCGAGCGTCGCGGTGACGGCCTCGGCCATCCGTTCCGGCTCGACACCGGCCATTTCCATCTCCACGCCGACCCGGCGCGGTTCGCCGTCGGCGTTTTCGGTCCAGGGAAGCGGGTCGAAGTCGGTCAAGATCATCCGGAATCTCGGAATCGAAGACCATTATGCCGATGCCTGCCGGCGCTTGCCCGCCGCTCCGCTGCCAGACCCTGGCAGATCGGCGCGAAGTCGCGCCTCCCACGGCAAGCCGGGGCACCGTCGTGCAAGCCCAATGAAAAAGCCCCGGCGCGAGGCCGGGGCTTCTCGAGGCTTGCTGAGTTGGAACGGAGCAAGCGGATAGCGGATTGTGGTTCAGGTCGGTGATGAGTCCCGAGGGAACGAGCGCAATGTACGTGGTGTGTACATGAGCATCGCGAGCCGGGAGGAAGCGCCGACCTGGGCCACAGACCGCGGCCGCTTTACATCATGCCGCCCATTCCGCCCATGCCACCCATGCCGCCCATGTCCGGGGCGCCGCCGCCTTCATCATCCTGCGGCAGCTCGGCGACCATGGCTTCGGTGGTGATCATCAGCCCGGCCACGGATGCAGCGTTCTGCAGCGCCGAGCGCGTGACCTTGGTCGGATCCAGAATGCCGGCCTCGATCATGTCGACGAACTCGCCAGTCGCGGCGTTGAAGCCGTAGTTCCCGGTGCCGTCCTTGACCTGGTTGAGCACCACGGACGGTTCACCGCCGGCGTTCGAAACGATCTTGCGCAGCGGCTCTTCCATGGCACGCAGCGCGATCTTGACGCCGAGGTCCTGGTCGTGGTTGTCGCCGGTCAGATCGGCGATCGCGTTGAGCGCACGCACCAGCGCGGTACCGCCGCCCGGCACGACGCCTTCCTCGACGGCGGCGCGGGTGGCGTGCAGCGCGTCCTCGACGCGGGCCTTCTTCTCCTTCATTTCGACTTCGGTCGCGGCGCCAACCTTGATCACCGCAACACCGCCGGCCAGCTTGGCCACGCGCTCCTGCAGCTTCTCGCGGTCGTAGTCGGAGCTCGACTCCTCGATCTGGGCGCGGATCTGACCGACCCGGCCCTCGATGGCCGAAGCTTCGCCGGCACCGTCGATGATCGTGGTGTTTTCCTTGTCGATCTGGACCTTCTTGGCCGAACCGAGCTGGTCGATCGTGGCCTTTTCCAGGCTCAATCCGACTTCTTCGGAGATCACCTGGCCGCCGGTCAGGATCGCCATGTCCTCGAGCATGGCCTTGCGGCGATCGCCGAAGCCCGGCGCCTTGACCGCTGCAACCTTGACGATGCCGCGAAGGTTGTTGACGACCAGGGTTGCCAGCGCCTCGCCTTCGATGTCTTCGGCGACGATCAGCAGGCTACGGCTCTGCTTGGCGACCGACTCGAGAATCGGCAGCATTTCGCGGACATTGGAAATTTTCTTGTCGTGCAGAAGGATGTAGGGGTTTTCCAGCTCCACCTGCATCGCCTGCTGATCGGTGACGAAGTACGGCGACAGGTAACCGCGGTCGAACTGCATGCCTTCGACGACATCCAGTTCGTTGTCCAGCGACTGGCCTTCCTCGACCGTGATCACGCCTTCCTTGCCGACCTTGCCCATCGCCTCGGCGATGATGCGGCCGATTTCCTCGTCGGAATTGGCCGAGATCGTGCCGACCTGGGCGATCGACTTGTCGTCCGAGCACGGCGTCGACAGCTTCTGCAGCTCCGCAACGGCGGCCCGCACGGCCTTGTCCAGCCCGCGCTTGAGATCCATCGGGTTCATGCCGGCGGCAACCGACTTCATGCCTTCGCGCAGCATCGAGTGCGCGAGCACGGTCGCCGTCGTGGTGCCGTCACCGGCCGCATCGGAAGTCTGGGAAGCGACTTCCTTGACCATCTGCGCACCCATGTTCTCGAACTTGTTCTCGAGCTCGATTTCCTTGGCAACGGATACGCCGTCCTTGGTGACGGTGGGCGCGCCGAAGCTCTTTTCGAGCACGACGTTTCGGCCCTTGGGGCCGAGCGTAACGCTGACCGCGCGGGCCAGGATATCGACGCCCTTGAGCATCTTGTTGCGGGCGTCCTCTGAAAAACGGACTTCTTTGGCACTCATGGTTGATATTCCTCTATAAATGCTTGGATTCTTGAGCGATTACTTGAATCGATGAAGACTTTCCGGACGCTCAGGACTCGATCACGGCCATGATGTCGTCTTCACGCATCACCAGCAGTTCGTCGCCCTCGACCTTGACTTCGGTGCCCGAATACTTGCCGAACAACACCTTGTCTCCGACCTTGACATCAAGCTCGCGCTTGCTGCCGTCTTCGAGGATTTTGCCGTTGCCGACGGCCAGCACCTCACCCTTGATGGGCTTTTCGGTCGCGCTGTCGGGAATGACGATGCCGCCGGGCGTAGTCCGTTCTTCTTCGACACGCTTGACGATCACGCGATCATGCAAAGGACGCAGGTTCATGGATACTTCTCCCTTCCAGTTCAATCGGAACATTGCCAGTCCGCCGCGCAAAACCAATCGAGCACGACGGAACGATTTCGGGTTGCCGTGCATGGCGGGCGTGCTCGAAGCGGCATCGCGCCGGCCATGACAACCAGCATGTGTCGGCAAATGGAGCCCTGTTCGACGCATTTCAAGAGCGGAGCGCATAGTTATTTCATCGCGCCGGCCCGCCCGCGGCTCGCGTTGATCCGCGAGCCCCCCGGCCGGGGCACGTTCGGCCGGCGCTGCGCGCCCGCTGGCAGTCCGGCGCGAATCGACGGGCAATCCGGACCGGGGCGATGCAATCACCTGAATTCACTGCCGGCTCGCCGTGAGTCGAGCCGCGGAGATGGTCCCGCGGAGCGACGCCGGGTCCTGCCGCCGGGCGCCGGACGACCGGGCAAACCGCTGCGGGCAGTCCGAACCCAGCGCGTCGGGATGGCAACGGATTGACGGCGGGGTGCACTAGAATGCGTGCAAGCGGATCGGGGCCGGGCGGGTCCCTTGTCCCCGGTCGGGCGCCGATATCCTGCCGCACGCCGCCAATCGCCTCCGGACACCGATGACGAGCCAGCAATACAACATGAACCGTACCGATTCCCTGATCCTGGTCCACACCACCTGCGGCAACGCCGCCGACGCCGAGCGCCTGGCGCGCAGCCTGGTCGATGAGCGTCTCGCCGCCTGCGCCAGCATCGGCCAGCCGGTGGTATCGGTCTACCCGTGGCAGGGCCGCATCGAGCGCGAAAGCGAATGCCCGTTGATGCTGAAGTCCACGCGCTCGGCGTTCGCCAGTCTCCGCGAGCGGATCGGGCAGTTGCACGACTACGACGTACCGGAAGTGCTTGCGGTCGACGTCTGCGATGCGAATGCCGAGTACGCCGAATGGGTCCGCGACTGGGTCGGTTCCGGAGAACCGTCATGAGCCGGATGCGGCTTGCAACCGGGCTGCTCGCACTCTGGCTGCTGCCGTGGCACCTGAGCGCGCAGATCAACCCCGACGACCTGCTGCCGGTCGAAGAAGCCTTCGCCATGCGCACCGAAGTCGTCGTCGACGACGCGCTGCGGGTCAGCTGGGAAATCGCTGACGGCTACTACCTTTACCGCCACGCGTTCGGCTTCGAATCCACCGCCGAGGGACTTTCGCTCGGTCCCGCCGTCGTGCCGACCGGCACGCCGTACAGCGACGAATTCTTCGGCGATGTCGAAATCTACCGCGAGCGGGTCGCGGTCACGCTGCCGATCGAATCGATGCCCGCCGACGGCGAGCTGGCGCTGCGAGTGAAATTCCAGGGCTGCGCCGATCTGGGCGTGTGCTACCCGCCGCAGCGCACCGACGTATCGGTTGCCGCGCCCGCCGCTTCGACGCCGCTGGCCACGGCCCCGGCTACGGGCGGTCTGGGAGACGTGCTGGCCGGCTTCGACGACAGCGCCCGGCTGACCGGGCGGGCCGAGCCGCTACCGCCCGAGCAGGCGTTCGTCGCCGAGACCATTGCGCTCGGTCCGGACGAACTGCTGGCGCGGTTCATGATCGCGCCGGGCTACTACCTGTATCGCGACTCGATCAAGTTCGAGGCCGGCGCTTCCGGATTCGCGATCGGCGGCCTCTCGCTGCCGCCGGCCGAACCGGTAACCGACGAATACTTCGGCGATACTTTCGCCTATTTCGGCGAAGTCGAGATTCCGCTGCGCCTGGTCAGGCCCGCCGGCCCGGCCTCGGAGCTGCCGTTGACGGTGCGCTTCCAGGGCTGCCAGGTCGACGGCATCTGCTACCCGCCGATGCAGCGAATGCTCGAAGTCGATCTCCCCGCGTCCGGTATCGCGAGCCGATCGCAGGCCGGGGCCGCGCCGCCGACAGCGCCGGTCGCGAGCGATCCGGCCGGCGATTCCAGCGCGAAACCCGAGAGCGAGCAGGATCGACTGGCACGGCTCATCGAGGAGCAGCCGCTGGCGCTGACCATGCTGCTGTTCGTGCTGCTGGGCATCGGCCTGGCGTTCACGCCCTGCGTATTCCCGATGGTTCCGATCCTGTCGGGCATCATCGCCGGCGAGGGCGACGGCATCACGCGCGGTCGCGCCTTCGGCCTCTCGCTGGCCTACGTGCTGGCGATGGCGCTGACCTACACGAGCGTCGGCGTGATCGCGGCGCTGGCCGGCTACAACCTGCAGGCCATGTTCCAGAACCCGTGGGTGCTGAGCACCTTCGCGGCGATTTTCGTGCTGCTGGCGCTGGCGATGTTCGGGTTCTACAACCTGCAGATTCCAGCCACCTGGCAGGCCCGGTTGACCGAGGTCAGCAACCGCCAGTCCGGCGGCAGCTATCTCGGCGCGGCGATCATGGGTTTTCTCTCCGCGCTGATCGTCGGGCCCTGCGTGACCGCGCCGCTGATCGGCATCCTGATCTTCATCTCCCAGACCGGAGACGCGGTGCTCGGCGGCAGCGTGCTGTTCGCGCTGTCGATCGGCATGGGCGCACCGCTGCTGGCCATCGGCGTCGGGCTCGGCCATTGGTTGCCGCGCGCCGGCGGCTGGATGGAGTCGGTCAAGGCGGTGTTCGGGGTCGGCCTGCTGGCGCTCGCCATCTGGATGCTCGAGCGCATCGTTCCCGGCGGCGTGACCATGCTGCTCTGGGGTGCGCTGGCGATCGCCAGCGCGATCTACCTGGGCGCGCTGACGCGCCTGGAGCCGACGGCGGGCGGCTGGCGCAAGCTCTGGCAAGCGCTCGGCGTCATGCTGCTGGTATTCGGCGTACTGCAGTTCGTCGGCGCATCCGCCGGCGGCAAGGACTGGTTGCGCCCGCTGCAACCGTTTGCCGGCAGCGCCGCGTCCGGTGTACCCACCGAGGCCCGGCCGACATTCGTGGAAGTCGACAACCTGGCGCAGCTCACGCGCGCTGTCGAAGCCGCGCAGCGGCCGGTCTTCCTTGATTTCTATGCCGACTGGTGCGTGGACTGCAAGCGCATGGAACGGCGCACGTTTCCCGACCCCGGGGTTGCCGCCGCGATGAGCGGATTCGACCTGCTCAAGATCGACATGACCGACTTCGACGACGAGCACCAGGCGGTGCTCAACGAGTTCGGCCTGCACGGGCCGCCGGCGTATCTGTTCTTCGACGGCGGCATCGAGCTCGGCGACTTCCGGATGTTCGGCTTCATGCCGCCCGAGGAGTTCGTCGCCCATCTCGAACGGGTGCAGCAGGCGGCTCGATGAAAACGACGCGGGCGCTGCTGCTGGCCGCAACCGCCGGCCTGGCAGGGGGCGTCGCGATTGCCTGGTTCACGCGCCCGGCGCCCCCGGCCGCGGGAGCCGAGGCCCTTACCGCCGACATCGGCGATCACCGTCCCGGCTTTCGGCACGCCGGGATCGACGGTCGAATCTGGCAAGCGTCCGATTTCGACGGTCGCTGGCTCATGATCAATTTCTGGGCCACCTGGTGCGCGCCTTGCGTGCGCGAAATGCCGCTGCTGCAGCAGGTCGACGATGCCACTGGCGAGGCGCTGGCGATCATCGGAATCGCCATCGACGAACCGGGCGAGGTGCGCGGTTTCGTCGAACGTCTCGGGGTTCGCTATCCGATCCTGATCGGCACCTCTGACGTTCGCGAAACCCGCAACCGCTACGGCAATCCCGAAGGCCTGCTCCCCTACACGGTGCTGGTCGATCGCGACGGCACGATTCGCTGGCGCCACCTGGGAGAACTCGATCGCAGCGAGATCGATCAGGCACTGGCCGAGGCCGGGTTCGGCGACCGATCGCCACGGCCGTGACCGCGGGCATCGGCCGGCTTCAGGCTCATCGGGCTCGATCGGCTCTGGGTTCAATTCACTTGAAAATGCATCGAACGTGCTGCAAACGGCTGGCATTTTCGCTTGAATTGAGGCAGACTGTTTCGCTGCATCTGCAACCCGGGAGTGCATTGAAGTGCGGATCCTGATCCTGCACGGCCCGAACCTGAATCTGCTCGGCCGACGCGAGCCGGAGACCTACGGCCGCGACTCGCTGGAAGACATCGAACAGCGCCTGGGCGAGGCCGCGGCCGCCGCCGGATGCACGCTCGAGTGCTTTCAGTCCAATGCCGAACACGCGATCGTCGATCGCATCCAGCAGGCGATGGACGACGGCACCGACGGTATCGTGATCAATCCGGCGGCGTTCACGCACACCTCGGTCGCCGTACGCGACGCCCTGGCCGCTGCCGGATTGCCGTTCGTCGAGGTGCACCTTTCCAATCCCGACGCGCGCGAGCCCTTCCGGCACCGTTCGCTGGTCGCGGATCTCGCGATCGGCCGTGTCGCCGGGTTCGGTGCGCATTCCTACCTGTTGGGCCTGGACGGCCTCATCGACACAATCAACAAGACTGCTTCGGAGTCGTAGCGGATGGACCTGAGAAAAATCAAGAAACTGATCGAGCTGCTCGAGGAGTCCAACCTCGCCGAGCTGGAGATTCACGAAGGCGAGGAGTCGGTCCGTCTGAGTCGTCCGACCGCGGGAGCACCGGCCGCTGCAGCGCCGGTCGCGCCGATCGCCGCCGCACCCCACGCACCCGCGCCGGCGGCGCCCGAGACCGGCGGCCAGGGCGGCGAGGAGTCGCTGCCGGACGGCGAAATCGTTCGTTCACCGATGGTGGGCACCTTCTACGACGCGCCGGACCCCGACTCGCCGCCATTCGTCAACGAAGGCGACAAGATCGCGCGCGGCGACACGCTGTGCCTGATCGAAGCCATGAAGATGTTCAACCAGATCGAATCGGAATACCAGGGCACCATTGCCGCCGTGCTCGTGGAATCCGGCCAGCCGGTGGAATTCGATCAGCCGCTGTTCGTCATCCGGCCCTAGACCATGGAGACATTCCGCAAGATCGTCATCGCCAATCGTGGCGAGATCGCACTTCGCATTCTGCGCGCCTGCCAGACCATGGGCATTCGCACCGTCGCCGTGCACTCGACCGTGGACCGTAACCTCAAGCACGTCGGCATGGCCGACGAATCGGTCTGCATCGGCCCGGCACCGGCCGGCGAAAGCTATCTCAACGTGCCGGCCATCATCTCGGCGATGGAATTGACCGACGCCGAGGCCGTGCATCCCGGATACGGATTCCTGGCCGAGAACGCCGATTTCGCCGAGCGCGTCGAAGAATCCGGATTCACGTTCATCGGCCCGCGCGCCGAAACCATTCGGCTCATGGGCGACAAGGTTTCGGCGATCAACACGATGCGCCAGGCCGGCGTGCCCTGCGTGCCGGGCTCCAACGGACCGCTGGAAAACGACGAGCGCCGCACGCGCCGGCTAGCCGATGAAATCGGCTACCCGGTCCTGATCAAGGCGGCAGCAGGCGGCGGCGGACGCGGAATGCGCGTCGTGCACAACCCGTTCGACCTGATCAAGTCCATCCAGCTTACGCGTGAGGAAGCCCGCGCCGGTTTCGGCGACGCCACCGTGTACATGGAGAAGTACCTGCAGAATCCGCGCCATATCGAGGTTCAGGTGCTGTCCGATGCCCACGGCAATGCCGTGCATCTCGGCGAGCGCGACTGCTCGATGCAGCGCCGCCACCAGAAGGTCATCGAGGAAGCGCCGGCGCCGGGCATCACCGACGCGCAACGCGAGCAGATCGGGCGCATCTGCACCGAGGCGTGCCAGCGCATCGGCTATCTCGGCGCCGGAACCTTCGAGTTCCTATACGAGGACGGCGAGTTCTACTTCATCGAGATGAACACCCGCATCCAGGTCGAGCACCCGGTCACGGAAATGATCACCGGAATCGACCTGGTCCAGGCGCAGATCCGCATTGCCGCCGGCCAGCCGCTACCGTTCTCACAGCAAGACGTCGTTTTCCGGGGCCACGCGCTCGAATGCCGGGTCAACGCCGAGGATCCCGAGCGTTTCATTCCGCAGCCGGGCACCATCGAGGCGTTCCACGCGCCGGGCGGACCCGGCGTTCGCGTCGATTCGCACATCTACGACAGCTATACCATCCCGCCCAACTACGATTCGATGATCGGCAAGCTGATCTGTCACGGCGAGACGCGCGAGCACGCGCTGGCAAGGATGCGCGTGGCGCTCAGGGAAATCGTGCTGACTGGAATCCAGACCAACGTACCGCTGCAGCAGCGGCTGATCGCCGATTCCGGCTTTCGCGAGGGCGGCACCAACATTCACTACCTGGAAAAGCTGCTGGGTGCGCTTCAGACCGAGAAGTGATGTCCGGTCTCCCGTGCGACCGGTCCGTCCCGCCCGCGCCCCTGCCGTGCCGGGAGCCGGCGCGCTCCCGCGACGGGCGCTCGGCCCGAACCGCTGCGGTGCGTCGTCAGCCGCGCTTCAGAACAGCGAAAACGGCGACTTGCGACGGCTGCTGCTGCGACTGCTGGAACGGCGGCGCCGGCGCATGCGCGACAGCAACGCCTGCTGGCGCGCTTCGAGAAAGTCACTGCGATTGAGATCTTCGGGCTGTTTGCCCAGACGCTTGGCCTCGGCGGCCCGATACTGAACGAAGTCCTCGTAGGCCTCGATCTCCGGCTTGAGTTCGCGCTTCAACAACTCGATCATGATCGCGTCGTCGAGAAAGCCGATGCCGGGCAGATGATCGGGGATAAGGTCTTCGGGCTGATTGAAGTAAGCCAGCGCGGTCAGCACGCGCTTGCGACCCACTTCCTGCATTCCCCAGCCCTCGTCGGCGAGCATATCGGTGAGCATGCGAATCTGGT
Organism: uncultured Halomonas sp.; assembly: GCA_964415285.1. Lineage (GTDB taxonomy): Bacteria > Pseudomonadota > Gammaproteobacteria > Xanthomonadales > Wenzhouxiangellaceae. The sequence continues at coordinate 29,066 of CAYPZP010000016.1, forward strand.
CGAGGCGCTCGAGAATGAAATCGGAGGCTTTGCTGTCTTCGACCTCCTGAACCAGCTTGTTGGCCCCGGCGATGATCTCGTCCGGCGTCGCCTTCGATGATGCATCCATCGCCTGCTTGGCCAACTCGCGGAAGTGTTCGAGGTCCTTTTCGGACAGATCCAGTACGATTCGCATGCTCATAAGGTCAGGCTCCTGGGCGCGGATTGCTGGGACCGATGCCATTGCGCTGTCGTGGCTTCTCGCGCCGCGGCGCCCGCCGGTCCTCTAGATTGCCGACTAGCATAAACAAATTGCTGTGGCGATGCACCTGCGCGTCGGCCACGCCGCTCGGCGCAGGATAGATCGGAGCTTTCTCAGCGGAACTGTCCGGACTGTCCCGGCACCGGATGCAGGTAATCCGCTCGCTCGTCGCTCACGTCGGACTGGCCTCGAACCCGCATGTCCATCTCCAGCGTGTAGCCGATGTTGACCCCGCGCTCGCGACCGCGCTCCAGCAGGCCCCGCGCGGTTGCCGGGCGAGCCCGGGTCTCCAACCGGAGGCGCTCGTTGACCCGGGGTCCGATCTCGAGGCCCAGCGGCCAGTCGTCGACGAACAATTCCGAACCCTCGATACGCATTGCAAGCGAAACGCCCTGGAGCTGCAGCGGATGGTCGTTCGGATTGTGCACCAGCAACGCGAGCCGGACCCATCCGGAATCCAGCCCCAGGCCCTCGAGCTGAAGCGTCGGGGCCTCCAAGCGCACGTCGCCGCCGCGCGAGGCGCAACCGGCAAGCAGCAGACATGCCGCGATTATCAACAGGCGCCCGGCGCGTTTCATCAGGTTTCGAACTCCGGATCGTGCAAATGGCAGTTGACGCGATGCGGCTGCGCGCCTCCGAGGAGCTCGATTGTACGCGGGCGACGCTGGCGACAGACCGGAAGCGCCTTCGGGCAGCGCGTGTGGAACGGACACCCCGGCGGCGGCGTGAGCGGCGAAGGCACCTCGCCTTGCAGCGACCGATGCCCGGTTCGCCTTCCCGGCTCCGGCACCGGCACGGCCTCGAGCAGCGCCCGTGTGTAGGGATGCGCGGGCGCCGACAGGACCCGGTGCGTCGGCCCGGTCTCGACCAGCTTGCCCAGGTACATCACGCCCACCGTTTCGCAGATGTGCTGGACCACGGCCAGGTCGTGCGAGATGAAGATCAACCCCACGCCCGGATCCTGCTTGAGCGAAGCCAGCAGGTTGAGCACCTGCGACTGCACCGACACATCCAGGGAAGAAACCGCCTCGTCGGCGACGATCAGCGCCGGCTCGAGCGCCAGCGCCCTGGCGATGCCGATGCGCTGCCGCTGGCCGCCGGAGAACTCGTGCGGAAAACGGTCCAGCGCCGCGGGTCCCAGACCCACCCGATCGAGCAGGCCGGCGGCGCGTTTCGAGCGGTCGCGCCGATCGCCGAGCCGGTGCGCGTCCATCGGCTCGCGCACGATCTGCTCCACGGTACGGCGCGGCGAGAGCGACGCGAACGGATCCTGGAAAATCATCTGCATGCTGCCGCGCGCGCGCTTCAGCGCCCGGCGGCCCAGCCCTGTAATCTCCACGCCCGCCAGATTCACCCGGCCGGCGGTCGGTTCGATCAGCCGGAGCAGGGTGCGCGCCAGCGTCGATTTACCGCAACCGGACTCTCCGACCAGCCCGAACGCCTGTCCGCGCTGCAGCGAAAACGAGACGTCGTCGACGGCGCGCAGCACGTTCTGCGTGCCCCTGCCTGGACGCCGCACGCGGAAATGCCGGCTCAGACCGCACACCTGAAGCAACGGATCGCTCATGTCGCACCCTCGTCGGGCTCGACCGGGTGGAAGCAGGCGACTTCGGTCGCGCCGAGACGCTGCATGCGCGGGCGCTGCGAATGGCAGCGTTCGTCCGAGCCGGCGCAGCGCGGCGAAAAACGGCAGCCCTGCGGCAAGCAGTCCGGCTCGGGCACGCTGCCCGGAATCACCGGCAGGCGCTGCAGCGGCCGAATGCGCACGCGCGGCATCGCGGCGAGCAAGCGCTGCGTGTAGCGATGCCGCGGTTCGGCAAACAGCTGACGGGTCCCGGCGCGCTCGACGACCTCGCCGCAGTACATCACCAGGGCCTCGCTGCAGGTCTCGGCGACGACGCCGAGATCGTGGGTGATCAGGATCACCGCCGTTCCGAATTCGCGCTGAAGGGTCACGATCTGCTCGAGGACCTGGGCTTGCGTCGTCACGTCCAGCGCCGTGGTCGGTTCATCGGCAATCAGGAGCTTCGGGCGGCACACCAGCGCCATCGCGATCATCGCGCGCTGGCGCATGCCGCCGGACAGCTCGTGCGGGTATTCGTCGATGCGCCGCTCCGGCAGCGGAATCCCGACCCGCGCCAGCATCTCGACGGCCCGGTCGCGCGCGCGGCGACGCGGCAGGCCGAGATGACGACGCGCCACCTCGCCGATCTGGCGCCCGATGGTGTAGACCGGATTGAGCGCCGTGAGCGGCTCCTGGAACACCATCGAGATCTCCGAGCCGCGCAGGCGACGCAGGCGTCGTTCGTCGAGGCCGAGCAGATCGGTGCCGTCGAAGCGAACCGATCCGGAAACCACGCGCCCTGCCGGGCGCGGCAGCAGGCCCATCAGCGCCAGGCTGGTGACCGACTTGCCGCAACCCGACTCGCCGACGATCCCCAGCGTCGCGCCGCGCTCGATGCCGAACGAGACCTCGTCGACCACGCGCACCACGCCGGCGTCGGTCGTGAATTCGACGCTCAGGCCCTCGACTTCGAGCAGCCGATCGGTCATCGCCCCGCCCGCTTCGGATCCAGTGCGTCCTGCAGCCCGTCGGCAAACAGGTTGAAGCCCATCACCAGAGCGAACATGAAACTCGACGCGGCGATGAAGTTCCAGTAGTGCCCGGCGATGACCTCGGTGGTCGACTCGGCAATCATCAGGCCCCAGCTCACGCCGTCCTGCACACCGAGACCGAGAAAGCTCAGAATCACTTCGGACTTGATCGCGGCCACGAACACGATGGTCGCCTGCACCAGCAGGATATGGAACGTGTTGGGAACGATATGGCGGGCGATGATGCGCGGCGTTGACAGCCCGACCGACCGCGCGGCTTCGACGAACTCCAGGCGCTTGAGCTTGATCACCTCGCCGCGAACCAGGCGCGCGGTCGTGGTCCAGAACGTCGCGATCATCGCGATGTGCATCGCGAAGGGCTGACCGTCGAGCGCGAACGCGACCGCGGCGACGAACAGGTAGAACGGAATCGAATCCAGAACCCCCTTCAGCCAAAGGATCACCGAATCGACCGGCGACTGAGCGAAGTATCCCGAAAGCGCCCCGAACAGTCCGCCCAGCAGCGTCGACGACAGCGCCACGACGAGACCGATCTCGAATGCCATGCGCGTCGAGTAGACGGCCCGGGCGAAGATGTCCTGGCCCAGGATCGTCGTGCCCAACCAGTGCCTGGCCGAAGGCGGCTGCCACTGCCCGCCGCCGGTCTCGGCCCAGTTGCCGCCCCACCAGCCCAGCCATACGCCCAGCGCCACGGCGAAGAACGCGGCCACGACAGCCAGCCCGACCACGGCGGCGCGGTCG
>CAYPZP010000017.1:0-31338 GCA_964415285.1 uncultured Halomonas sp.
GCACGATCCGGTGCCGGCCGAAAAGGTCCCGGCGTTGGCGTTGCTGCGGTTCTGGAACAGGTCGGCGCCGTTGCTGCAGTTGGTCACCAGCACGATGGCGTCGTCCGGCAGGCCGTGCGAGCCGAGCAGGTTGATCGCGTTATTGTTGGTCGGGTTGGCGGCTCCCGGATCGCCGGTCACGTTCGGCACCGGCTGCAGGCTGCGCACCACGAGCACGTCCGAGCCGGGCACGACGCGCCCGCTCAGCAGCCCGGGCAGGCTGCTGCCGCTGGCCGCGCTGGACGACCAGTCGCCGTCCGCCGCGCCATCCGGATCGAGATCGTCGGGCACCGTGTATTCGTCGCCGGAGCCGGTGCCGTCGTACTCCCAGCCCACCAGCGCGCGGGCGGGATCGAAGAAATCCGCGCTGCCGTTCGCGCAGGAGGTATTCAGATGGTTGTTGATCTCCAGCCGGCCGGCGCAGAAGCCGCGTTCGCCGGCCTGGCGCAGGTCGCGCTTGAGCAGTTCCATGGCGAAGCGGCCGTTCTCCTGGACACGGGCCAGCGCATCGTTGGTCTGGAACGTCAGGCGGCTGCTGCTGAACAGCTGCACCATACCGGCGGTCAGGAGCAGGCCGAGCGTGATCGCGACCATCAACTCGACCAGGCTGAATCCGCGGGCACGAGCGGCCATGGCCGTCCAGGCCGAAGCGGCTTGCCTGTTTCCGACTGTCACCTCGCCCATCAAAATTACTCCGTAATCGGTCTGATTGAAGCCGTGATCGATTCGACTGCCCCGGATGGCATCGTCGTCAGATCCGGCTGGTGAAGACGAACTCGCCCTGCTGGTCGTCGGCATCGGCCGCGGTCCGGTCGTCGAGCCAGGTCACCGTGACCGTCACGATGCCGGCGCCGCCGCCGTTGGTGATGGCCACGGCCACCGCGCCGCCCGGAAGCAGGGCCGCGGCACGCGTGTCGAAGAACGCCGCGTTCGGCAGGCTGCCGCTGATCGCGACCTGGGACCGGTTGGCGCGGGCATGGTCGATGATTTCGTACGCCAGGTTCGTGGCCTGCGTTCGATTCAGCGCAACTTGCCCCGCTTGCAGCGAAACGCCCTGCAGTGCCGCCAGGCCCAGCAGGCCGATGGCCAGCACCAGCAAGGTGATCAGGATCTCGATCAATCCCACCCCGGCTTGCGCGCGGCGGCTGTTGAGAAGTCGAAAGTGTCGCAAAGACATTCTGGTCGTTCCCGAAGAAAGAGGATTCAAGGACAATTCACGCGCCGGCTCGACACGCGGCCGGTGCGCTCGACCAGGATGCGCCGTGCGCTGTCGTTGGTGCATCCGGTTAGCGTGATGTCGAGCTGAATTTCGCCTGCGGCCGTGGAAAAGCCGTCGGCGGTAAAGGTCGCGTTGCCCGCGGCCGGCGTGAAACTGAAATCGTCGCCGGGAGACGGATAGACCTGAATCACCTGGTCCGCGTCTCCCGGGTCGGCCACCACGATCCAGCCGTCGGTAAACGAACCGCCGCACGTGGCCGCGTCGTCGCTGGAACAAACCGCCACGTTCACGCCGCGCTTGATCGCTTCGGATCGGGCCAGCTGCGTGGCGGCGACGAGCTCGTTGGCCTGTCCGGCCAGGCGGTTGTTCTGGATGAACTGCTGGAATGACGGCAGCGCCAGCGTGGTCAGGATCGCCAGCACCGAAATGGTGATGATCAGTTCCATCAGCGTGAAGCCGCCGGCGCGTCGATCGGGTCCAGTGGTGCGAGGGCTTTTTTCCATGCATGCAGGATAACGCCTGCGACGGTCAAATCCAGCCGCAGGAGGACGAACGGTCGATGCGGCGGCTCCAGCGGTCGATCGGCAGGTTCTCGGACCGGTCCGAGTGCCGATTCAGGAGCGTTCGAACGATCCGGGCACGCCCGATCGCCTATAATTGCCGCGCCAGGACTACCGCCCTGCCGGGCGGACGAATCCGAACGCCGAGGAAGCCACGTGAGCGAACAAGACGACCAGATTTTTCTCAAGCGATTCAGCATGATCATCGTCGCCTTGATGCTGTTCGCGATCCTGATCATTTTCGCCGCGATCGCGCTGGACAAGCGCGTCGCCGACAGCGACAACCCGATCCAGGAAGTCGCGACGGCCGAGCGCATCCAGCCGGTGTTCGACGTGTATGCCGGTGAAAGCGGCCAGGCCGCGGCGCAGGCGGCAGCCGAGCCGGAGCCGGCGCCGCCGGGCGAGGCGGCGGGCGAGGCCGAACCGGTCGACGTCGCCGCCATCGATGGCGAGCAGATTTACGTCGAAGCCTGCCAGGCGTGTCACATGGCCGGCGCTGCCGGTGCGCCCCAACTGGTGGCCGAGCAGTGGACCGAGCGGCTCGACAAGGGCGTCGAGACCCTGGTCGACCACGCCATCAACGGTTTCAACGCCATGCCGGCCAAGGGCGGCCGGATCGACCTGAGCGACGAACAGGTTCGTGCTTCGGTCGAGTACATGCTCGATCAGGTGCGCTGAAACGCCCCGATCTCCGGCTCCTCCAGAAAGCCGTTCGCGGCATCGAGCAAATCCGGGAACAGGCGCAGGAAGGCGCCTTCGATCTCGGGCGCCATCGAATCCAGCAGTTCGAGCCCGTCGGCCAGCGGGCTGGGGCGCGCATGCCGCGCGGCCAGCAGCGCGAAGATCTCGGCCAGCAATTCGCGATCGTCCAGCCGCGTCCACAGCCGCCGGGCCCGCGCCCAGGCGGCAAAGCGCCGCAACCTCGGCGGCGACTCCACTCGGCGCTGAACCAGCAGGTGATCCACATCGGCCCCGAATCGTTCGAGCGCGCCCACGCCCCAGGTGTGCCAGTGCCGCACCAGCATGGTGTCGAACAGCACGTCGAAGGCGATTGAGCAGTGGCGCCGCCAGCGTGACGGCGCTTGCGCCTTGAGCGCCCGAACCGCCGGGTGGGCGTCGGACCAGGCGTCGATTCTGCGGTGCAGTACGATGCCCTCGGCCACCCCGGCCGGCCAGCTCCGGAGCGCGATCCGACCCTTGACGTGGTCGCCCAGAAAGGCGCCCAGGCGATGATCGGGATGGCTTCCGGCCAGCAGGGCGTGGGCCAGGTGATTCATGCGGCTCCGCGAGGGTTGTTGGAAACGATTCGCGTCCAAGGTAGCAGGAATCGGAGCCGGCGCCGTTGAGTTATCATGGCCGGCCCTGTTTTGAACCGCCGGCACTCGCCCGGATATCCTGATGAGCGAACGCAAGCCGATCGACCCCGAAGCGTTTCCGGACCGGCAGACCGAGTTCCTGCTCTCCGGCAAGGCCGGGCGGATCGAATGCATCGCCGACGCGCCGGAAGCCGATGAATCGGTTTCGGCGACCGCGGTGCTGTGCCATCCGCATCCGCAGCACGGCGGGACGATGCGCAACAAGGTCGTGACCATCATGGAGCGCAGCCTGCGCGAATCCGGGCTGCGAACCGTGCGCTTCAATTTCCGCGGCGCTGGCGAGACCGAGGGTGAATTCGACGACGGCGGCGGCGAGCTCGAAGACCTGCTGTCGGTCGTCGACTGGGTGCGGCATACCCGACCGGACGACGACCTGTGGCTGGGCGGTTTTTCCTTCGGCGCCTGGGTCTCGCTGCGGGCGGCACAGGATCTGCCGGTGCGGATGCTGATCAGCATCGCGCCGCCGGTCGAGCGCTACGGATTCTCCGACCTGCTGCCGCCGAATTGCCCGTGGCTTCTGGTCCAGGGAGGTGAAGACGACGTCGTTTCGCCGAAAGCCGTGCTGGAGTGGGTCGACGGCCTCGATCGCAAACCAGAGCTCGTGGTCATGGAGGGCAGCGGACACTTCTTCCACCGCCGGTTGATGGACTTGCGCGGCCTGATCAAGAACGCGGTGCAGAACCACCTGCCCTGAGCCCGGAACATCCGTGTCCCGCCCACGCAGACTTGCTCGGAGCTTCCCTGGCTCGGCCGCGCGTTGTCACCGCGCCGGCGAGTACGCCACCGGTGCGCCCGGTTTGGCGACGAGTCGCCTAACGCCGCGGCTGCGGGATGCGGAATCGCCCCTTCGACGTCCGGGCCGCAATGTGCCGGGCTCTGGACCGCCGCCAAACGACGGCGCGTGCGTCTGACGGCGCCCGGGGGGCTGGGCATGTTGCGCTGCGGATCCTGCGCTCCGGCGGCCAGCCTCAGGCACCCGCTCGCTGTCTTGTCCGGCGGTTCCGCCCGGTCCGCGACCGGTACCCGCAGGATCGTTCGAAGGCGACTGGCCTGCCCCGCCACTGATTGTGTAAATTTCCAGGGCGTGACGGAGTCGACCGTGCAAGGCACAATCGGCCGTCAATGGCACCTCCTATCCGGGGACTGCAACGCCGCAATGTCGATTCAGACGCGCTCGCGGAGGGCGCGCCCGAGCGAACCCACAGGCGGGCTCATCCGCAGCGTCAGGGCTCCCGGAAAGGTCGCGCCATTCCCGGCGAGCCCTGTCGGGTGGCTCAGCACTGTCCGACTCGCTGAAAGATGCAGAATGACGGGCAAGGCACACCCGGATGACTGACCGAGGCTCTTCCAGCGCTGCCGGGCCGGCTGGGCGCTACAAGACCCTGGTCGATGCCGGCAGGCTGAAGTTCGATGCCAGGCAAGCGCAGGTCGTCCAGGCGCTGCAGGATTGCCACGATGCGCTGTTGAAGCATTCAGGCGGCTGGTTCCGGCGCCCGCGGCCGGTCTCCGGGGTCTATCTCCACGGCGGCGTCGGCCGCGGCAAGACGCTGTTGATGGATCTGTTCGTTCAATCCCTGCGAGAAGCCGACATCGCGGTCGAGCGCGCGCATTTTCACCGCTTCATGGACGAAGTCCACCAGCGTCTCAGGGAGCTGGGCCGCGTTGCCGCGCCGCTGAGCCGGATTGCGGCCGACCAGCGCAGACGATTCCGCGTCCTGTGTTTCGACGAGTTCCATGTCGAGGACATCGCCGACGCGATGCTGCTCGGCGAGCTTTCCGCCGGCTGGTTCGACCGCGGCATCACGCTGGTGGCGACCAGCAACCAGGCCCCGGACCAGCTCTACGCCGACGGACTGCAGCGTCAGCGCTTCCTGCCCGCGATCGAGAACCTCGAGCGACATTGCCGCGTCATCGAGCTGGACGCGGCCGAGGACTTCCGCTTGCGCGAGCTCGAACGCCATCCGACCTGGTACGTGCCCGCCGATGCCGAATCCGAGCGCCAGCTGGCCGACGAATTCGAAGCCCTCAGTCCCGACCAGCCGCCACAGCGCGAGCCGCTGACTCTGCGCGGGCGTCGCCTGGACATCCGATGCCGATCCGGTTCGCTGGTCTGGGCCGACTTCGCCAGCCTGTGCGAGGGGCCGCGTTCGGCAGCCGACTACATCGACCTGTCGCGCAGGTTCTCGACCCTGATCGTCAGCGGCATCCCGGTCCTGGACGACGACCGGAACAACGCCGCGCGGCGTTTCATGCACCTGGTCGATGAATGCTACGACCGCTCGGTCAAGCTGATCGCCTCGGCCGACACGCCGATCGAGGGGCTGTATACCGGTCGCAAGCTGGCCGATCGATTCCAGCGTACGGTCTCCCGGTTGGTCGAGATGCAGTCGCATGAGTATCTCGCCCGGCCCCATCAGCCGTGAAAAATCGATTCGGAGCTACTGCTCGGCCCGCGGCGGGCGTCGTTCGGTGCTCGGAATCCTCATGGTTCGATCCATGCACTCCGGCTCCTGCGCTCCGCGCGCCACCCGCCACGGGCCGCTCGCTACGCTCCGAATCGATTTTTGGCATCGTCGGCTTCGACGCCCGCTTCCCTCAGACGCCTTCGCGCCCGATTGTCATGACCAGCGCCGCCCGCCCCGCAAAGGCCCGTACCATATGGCGATTGTGATGACAAGCGACCGGAAAAACCGCATCTCGCGTGTTGCGCCACTCGGCCGTAGCGACGGCTACTGTCACTGCGCTTGTCATGACAAGCGGCACCATACGATCTACGGCTTTTCCGACTGAAACGCGCTCCGGTCAGAGTGATTCAGAGGTTCCTTAAGGCCGGACCATAACGCCAGGCGCAAATAAAAAGAGGCCCCGGGAGAGGGAGGAACCCGGGGCCTCTAGGGATCGGATCCGGTTTGGGGACGAAACCGAATCCAGCCGGGCTCGCTCAGGGAGGAAAGCGAACCCGTACCCTGCAGGGTATTCCTGTGACCGGGCGCGGCGCGGAAAAGTTTCATCGTGGCGAAAATTATTTTCGATTCCCGCGACTCGGCGCCGATCGCGGCACGACGGGGCCCCTGCGACAACGGTGGATTCCACCCCCCCGATTCATCCAGACTGGCGTGCTTTCAGCAGTCTGCTCGGCTTGTATCGCCGGCACGCTTGGTTCATCATAGTCGGCGGCGACCGTCAATCGACTTGATGGTCCGGAATCAAGCCCAAATTCATGGATCTGGAGATACCGATGAACGTCCGAACCCGCAAGATCGCTCTGAAATGCATGGTTGCCGGTGCCGCCCTGGCGCTGGTTGCCGGTTGCGCAACGACGAAACAACTCGAGGAAGTTCGTGCTGAAGCCGAAGCGGCTCGCCAGATGGCCTCGGAAGCGCAGAGCATGGTCGAGAACGCGCGCGGCATGATCGAGGATGCGCTCGAACAGGCGCGCGCGGCGCAGGCAGCTGCCGACGCCTCGCAGAACTGCTGCAACGATCTGGAGCGCAAGCTCGATCGCGCGCTTCAGGAGATGCAGGAGAAGTAACTCCGGTGCTCCGGCATGTCGCTGGACATGCCGGAGTCGCTGCCGTCCGGATCGTTGGCTGACTCCCGATCCGGCGGTCCGGCCGAGCATCGCACGCCCGATGCCGGTCGTTTCAGCGCGACCGCTTCGCCAGCCGCCTGAATTCGCCGCGGCGCGAGCGCCGGCCGGGTGACGGGTCGAATCAGCGCCCGGCGCGCGTGCGCGTTCCGCCGTCCTGGCGGGGCAGTCTCGAATTCGCGTTCATTGCGCCGGCACCATTCGCACGCGACGCGATCACCACCGGTATCCCGTCGGCTCGCTCGAACGCGGCGCCCACCGCCGATCGGTTCACCTGCCACCCTTCTTCCGCGATCTTCGCCCGAAGCCGTGTTTCGAGTTCGCGCCGAACCGATGGATCGTGTCCGGCGTCGGGGTCGTCGCCGGGCGGGTCGATTTCCAGGTACAGCCGGCCACCGCGACGCCCCAGCCGCACCGGTTGGTCGATGACGCGCACCTCGGTGCTCAACGGCACCTGGCCGATCAGGTTGGCGATGCTCTCGGGATACAGCCGGATGCAGCCCTGGCTGACCTGCATGCCGACGCCGGCCGGGCGATGCGTTCCGTGGATCAGCAGTCCGTCGGCATCCAGAATCAACGCGTGGCGCCCGAGCGGATTCTCGGGCCCGGGCGGTACCACGGTCGGCAGAATCTCGTTCTTTTCTCGTCGGTACCAGTCGCGCACCTCGGGCGTCGGGTACCAGGCCGGGTCGTCGACCTTGGCGGTCACGCGAGCGCGCGTGACCGGTGTCGCGCGGCGGTCGAGGCCGATGCCGACCGGATGGGTGCTGACGACCGCGCCGTCGCGGTCCGGCCATTCGGGGGCGAAGTAATACAGCCGGCGCTCGGAGAGATTGACGACGATTCCGACGCGCGGCCCGTCGGGCAACACGTGCAGTTGCGGCACGATGACCTCGGCGCCGGGGTCGGGGAGCCATGGGTCCATGCCGGGATTGGCGTGGACCATCTCGAAGTGGCCGATGTTGTGCATCCGCGCCATGTCGATCAGCGTGTCTTCCCGCCGCAGCGTGTCGGTGACCAACTCGCCGACGACGTCCTCGCCTTCGACCTGTGGCCAGGTCACGGCATCGGCCGGGGCGGCCGCCAGCACCATGCACAGCGCCAGCAGTCGGCCGGGAAGCGCCGTTCGGACTTCTCCGGCGGCGGGCGGGGAACGATCCATTGTCGCCTTCATGGTCCGAAAAGACGTTTCAGCGTACCCGAAAGTTCCGGCATTGGGGCATCGACTCGCGGCGCGGCCGGCGCGTTGCGGGCCGCCGGGCCGGTGTCGTGGAGGCGCCCGGCCGCCTGCCGCAACCGCGAAGGCGGGAAGCGCCGGCCAGCGCTATAATGCCAGCCCCCTACAACCCCGGTTACAGTCCGCATGGATGTCAACACCATCAGCCCCGGCGTCAATCCGCCCGACGACTTCAACGTCGTCATCGAGATTCCCACCGACGGCGTGCCGGTCAAGTACGAAGTGGACAAGTCCACCGGTGCGATCATGGTCAACCGGCTGCTTGCGACATCGATGCGCTATCCGTGCAATTACGGATTCATTCCCAATACGCTGGCCGAGGACGGCGACCCGCTCGATGTGATGGTCCTGATCCGCCCCGGGTTGATGCCGGGTTCGGTGATTCGGTGCCGGCCGATCGGCTACCTGGAGATGACTGACGAGGCCGGCCGCGACAGCAAGATCGCGGCGCTGCCGATCGAGAAGATCAGTCCGCTGCACGAAGACATCCGGGACGTCCACGACCTGGCGACTTTCAGCCGCCGCCAGATCCGGCACTTCTTCACCCACTACAAGGATCTCGAGATCGGTAAATGGGTCGAGGTGCTCGGTTGGCACGGTCCGGACGACGCACGCGGTGAAATCATGCGCGCGATCGAGCGCGCGCGCGACGGCGAGGCCGGTCCGGCGTGAGCGCTCCGAACTACCGTGCGGTCTGGGACCGGCGCAGCGGCGACGACGACGCGGCCCTGGATGCGGTCGACAACAGCGGCGGCGAGGACGTGGCGCGGGCAACCGGCGCCTGGACCGCCGAGCAGCTGCAGCATGCCCTTTCGGTCACGCGCGACGACGCGGTCCTCGAGCTCGGATGCGGTGCCGGCCGAATCGGCCGCGAGCTGGCGCCGCGCTGCGGCCGCTGGATCGGCGTCGATATTTCACCGAACATGATCCGGGTCGCCGGCCGTCGGCTCGAGCCGTTCGATCATGTCCGGCTCGAGGTGCTGGAACGGACCTCGCTGGACATGCTCGACGATGCGAGCATCGACAAGGCCTACACCGTGGCGGTGCTGTGCCACATGGACAAGGAAGACCTGTTCCTGTACCTGCGGGAGCTGGCGCGCGTGCTGAAACCCGGCGGGCTGGCCTATCTCGAGACCTGGAACCTCGCCGATCCGACCGGCTGGCGGCGGTGGATGTACGAGGTCGAACACTGGAACCGGTCGGACCAGAACCAGCGCAAGGACGTGGCCCGCAACCAGTTCTGCGTACCCGAGGAGTTCCGGCTGTACGCCGAGCGCGCCGGATTCCAGACGCTGGGCCTGTTCCGCGATTCGCCGTGGATCCAGCTCGTGGTCGGGTATGAGCTCGACGTCGGGCGCCTCGAGGCGGAGCGCGACCGACTTGCCGAGCAGCGCCACCGCATCGCCTACAGCCCGCTGTTCGGCAAGCTGTTCGGAGAGGCTGCGCGCGTGATCTACGGCGAGCGCCATCCCGGCGACGTGCTGGCCGACCTGGATGCCTTGCCCGCGGCACCCGAGATTCCGCTGTTCAGAACCTACATCCAGGGTCTGTGGTCGGCCAACCCGGATCACTACGGCGAACCGCCGTCGGTTTCAGCCCTTCCCTGATCGCGGCCAGGTCGCCCATCGCTCGAAGACCCGATGGTGTTGCCCGATGCGCGCAAGCGTTTCGGCCAGGCGCACGCCGTCGTCGCGCAGGCGCTCGATCAGCCGGTCGATTTCAGCCTGCCCGGCCAGGCGCGTCCAGCGCCGACCTTCGAACTGCCGGACCGGCCCGACCGGCTGCTCCAGTCCGGCCTGGCCCAGCGCTGCCCACAGCCCGTCGTCGAGACGACGTCGTAGCGGTCCCGGGAATACCGGCGGATCGGGATCCGCGATGGACGGCGCGGCGACCCCGAGGTGATCGAAAGCCGCCTTCAGCAGCGCTTGCCGATCGGCTTCGGCCGGCGACGGCAGCACGCGGATCGAGCTTGCCGGAAACGCCGACAGCCAGTTCCCGAGATGCAGTCCGTAGCGGCTCAGCGCAACCAGGCCGAGGTTGCCCGGCGCTTCGAGCAGCGGCGTGTCCGGTGCCAGCGAACCGAACGCGATGTGGTGCAGGTACGCGGAAATCGTCCGCTCCACCGGATCGCGCAGCAGCACCAGGATGCGGGTCTGCGACCCGAGCGCGTCGCGAATGGTGCCGGGGATGTCGCGATTGATGCCCGGATTGTCCTCGCCGAAGTCATCGGTCCAGAAATAGCTGGCGCAGGCCTCGCCGATGCGCTGCCCGGGTTTCGCCGCAGCGAAACGCGCGCGCCAGCGATCGCTCGAGGTCGCGGGAACGAAGCTGAAGTACTCGAAGTCCTTGTCGGCAGGCAGGTACAGCGCCGGATGCTTGCGAAGCTGTTGATGCAACCAGCTGGTGCCGGCTTTCTGGGCGCCGATGACCAGGAAATCGGGATCGCGGGCCGTCATGGCGCCGCGCCGGTTCGTTTCCGGAACGCCAGCAGCACCCAGTCGTCCAGCGCCCGCCCGCCGATGGGCTGCAGGTGTTCGGCATAGGTCGCGCCGACGGGATCACGCTGCGGTCTCAGGATTCCGGAAAGCGCCAGCCGGCCGCCGGGTCGCAGCGCGGTCGAGAGCGGCCGCACCAGTTCGATCAGCGGTTCGGCCAGGATGTTGGCCACCACGACATCGGCACTCGCGGCTTCGACCGGGCGCGGCGTCGTGGTCTCGACCGTTGCGCTCACCCCGTTGGCGCGCGCGTTGGCGCGCGTGGCATCCAGCGCCTGGGCATCGTGATCGACGGCAAGCACCGAGCGCGCTCCCTTCAGCGCTGCGGCGACCGCAAGCACCCCGGAGCCGCAGCCGTAGTCGACGATGTCTGCGCCTTCCAGTTGCTCTCCGTCCAGCCATTGCAGGCACATCGCGGTGGTGGCATGGGTGCCGGTACCGAAGGCCAGCCCCGGGTCCAGGCGAACGACGACGGGCCAGGCCGGGTCGGGATCGATATGCGAAGGACAGATCCAGATCGACTCGCCGAAGCGCATCGGCTCGAAGCGGTCCATCCAGGCCCGTTCCCAATCGCGATCGGGAAGCTCGCAGATCTCCAGATCGGCGCTGGCGGTCGTGATCCCGTGCGCCGCCAGTGCCCGGGCGACGTCGTCGGGTCCGATCTCCTCGGGGACGAGCGCTTCGAGGAGCGCGTTCGACCACAGCGGAATCTCGCCCGGACCGGGTTCCAGCAGCGGTTGGTCACCGGCATCCAGCAGCGTCACGGACATCGCGCCGACGCTCCAGAACGCTTCCTCGACCGCATCGAGGTGGTCCGGATCGTCGATGGTGTATCGGATCTTGGCGGTCACGGCAAGCGGCAGGGTCGGAATGCTCGCAGTCTGCCATGAACCGGGCGGCGCGGCGGCATACCTTGTATTCGCAGCCGAAACACCCAACCTCTTCGCACATTGCCCGCTCAACTCCGATGGAATCTGCATGAACGAACCGACACGCGATCAGCTCAAATTCGATACCGACAACCTCTACCGCGTCGATGTGTTCACCGACCAGCGTTCGGGCTCGATCCGTCGCATGGTGCCGGTGGACCACGACGGCAACCCGGACCCGGCGCGCGAAGTCGTTTATATCGGCGAGGCCTCTGCGATGACGCCGGCCGGCAGCCTGCCGCTGAGTTTCGAGCTGTCCGGCGGCAACCTGGCCGAGGCCGCGGAAGGATTCGCCGAAGCCGCGGAACAGGCGCTGGTCGAGACCGTGGAGGAACTCAAGCGGCTGCAGCGCGACCAGCAGAGTTCCATCATGGTGCCCGGCCAGGGCGGTGGTCAGGGCGGTATGCCGGGGGGCGGTATGCCCGGCGGCGGGGGCATGAATTTCTGATCGCGTGCGCGGGCCGACTGGCTCGCTGCCTGCTTACCCGGGGGCGGACAGCCGCATGTCGACGTGCGCGATGCCGTCCTCGTCGTAGGGCTCGGAATCGACGATGAAGCCGAGCTCGCCGTAGAAGTCGCCGAGATGCCGTTGCGCCGAGATGCGGATGTCGCGGCCGGGAAAGCGCGCCGCGGTCGCTTCGATCGCGCGTTGCATCAGAACCCGGCCCAGACCGGTTCGGCGATGCGAGGCGGCCGTCAGCACGCGGCCGATGGACGGCTCGGCGAAGCGCGTCCCCGGCGGCAGGATGCGGGCATAGGCCGCCACGTCGAATTTCCCGTGCCACGCGGTCAGGTGCAGCGCCTCGGCATCGCGGCCGTCGAGTTCGGGATAGGGACATTCCTGCTCGACGACAAACACCGCCACGCGCGCGGCCAGCACGGCGTAGAGTTCGGCCGGAGCTAGCTGGTCGAACGAGCAGAGCTGCCACCGCAGCGCGCCGCTCGCAGTGCCGGTTTCAGGGTCGGGTTGGGTCCGGGATTCGATCATCGACAGTTTCGCTCGAGGACAGGAAGGCAGGCCGCTGAATGACGCTTCCCCATCATATCCCGCTCGTCGCCGCATTCGAAATCCGCCCGCCGGCGGCGTCGGCGCGGTGGGTGTTCGAGCGTGACGAAATCGAGCGGCTGGGCGGTTGCATTGCCGATGATCTCGCCGCAGTGGTCGAGGGCGTCACCCGCGGCCACCTGATCGTCGGCCCGGCGCTGCTCGAACCGGCGCAACTGGTCAACCCCGAAACCGCGCCATGGCCGGCCATGCGCCAGGTGGTCGGCCTGCGGGCCGGATTCGAGCCCGGCGTGACGTCGATCGGTACCCATCGCGGTCGGGCGCCGAGCGATGCCTTGCTGCCGCGGCGCAGTCCACCGGGCGGGTTGTTCCTGTGCCTGCCGTTGCTGCTGGCGGCCGCGGCCGACGAGGCCGAACGCCTGGGCGCGGCATTCGAGCGTGTGCTGTTCGAACGCGGCGGCTTGCGCCCACCGGCACTGGGCGAGCTTGCCGCCATCAGCCAGCTCGAACCGGTGCACGGCCAGCTCATGACCGAGGCCGACCTGCTGGCGCTGTTCAAGGTGCAGCTGGCCGGCGCCGGGCTGGATCCGTTCTGGCCGCCGGTCGAACACGCGGCGCTGGAGCCGCAGCGTTCCGCGCGGCTCGACCTTCCCGGCGGCGTGATCGCCGATTGGGATCCCGATGCGCGTTGCTGGGGACTTTCGTTCGTCGGCTACGATGAGGCTGGGCGCGACGCCACTTCCTGGCTTCTGTGGCTGCGCGGCCTGCGGCAGACCGCGGCGATGCTGGATTCCTGCCTGGTGCGCTGGCGCCCGGTCGCCGTCTCGGACACGACCGACCTGGATCCCGAAGGGCACTGGGCCGAGCGCGGCCTGGGGCCGGATCCGGGCTCGCCGGCCGCGCGGCGGATCGAACACGATACCGTCGGCCTGGTCGGCTACCTTGCGGTCTTCGGCGGCCGGCGCCGGGCGTTCTATCCGCTCGCCGTCGATGCAGTCGCGGAACTCGAGGACTACCTGCGCGGCCAGGGCGTGGAGCGCATCGGCCGATCCGGCGATCTCGAATTGCTCGGCGCTCGGGACTGAGCCGGCCCGGCCCCGGCGTCGAGACTTGCAGGCGCCTGCCGTCGGGGCTTGGCCGAAGGATCCGCAACTCCGGCGATGCGGCGACTGAAGCGGGCACCGCTGCGATGGAACGAACCGCGCCACCCGGCGCATCGCCTTTCCGAGCGCGGCGCGCTGCGCGCCGATTGATCCGGGGGGTGCCGGGTTGGGCACAATAGGCGCGTGCTTTCCTGAAACAGCGACGTTCGGCCATGGATATTCTCGTACTCGGCGGTTCCGGTTTCGTCGGCGGTCACCTCGCGCGGCGGCTGGCGCGTGACGGGCACGCAGTCCGGATCGCCACCCGTTACGCGCCCGGGGCGCGTCGCCTGGCGATCGTCCCCGGCGCGCGCATCCGGCAGTTCGACCCCTACGACGTCGAACGCCTGACCGAGGAGCTCGAAGGCTGCGACGCGCTGGTCAACCTGATCGGCATCGTCAACGAGCCCGGACGAGACGGATCGGGTTTCCGGCGCGCGCACGTTCAACTCGTCGGGATCGCGATCGAGGCCTGTCGCCGCGCCGGGGTGCCGCGCCTGGTGCAGATGAGCGCGCTTCAGGCCGGCAGCGAGCAAAGCCATTCGCTGCGCACGCGCGGCGCCGGTGACACGCTGGTGCGGCAATCGGGCCTGGACTGGACGATCTTCCGTCCGTCGACGATCTTCGGGCGCGACGACCGCTTTGTGAGCCGGTTCTCCGCGCTGCTGAAGTGGATGCCGGTGTTGCCGCTGGTGCGGCCCCAAGCGATCATGGCGCCGGTCTTCGTCGGCGACGTGGTCGAGGCGTTCGCCCGGGCGCTGCATCGCCGCGACGCCGTCGGCATGACCTACGAACTGTGCGGACCGGAGCGCTGGATCCGGCGCGAGGTCGTCGAGTACGTCGCGCGCGAGCGCGGTGCGAAGCGCTGGGTCGTCGAGCTGCCCGAAGCCCTCGGATGGCTGCAGGCGCGCGCCTTCGATTTCCTGCCCGGCGGGCTGCTTTCCAGCGACCACTTCCAGTCGCTGGGCGTGCCCGGTGTGTGCGGCGAGGACGGCTTGCAGCAGCTGGCTATCGAGCCATGGTCGATGCGCGACAAGGCACCGGAATGGCTGCGGGCATCCGGGCGCCAGACGCGTTACCG
This sequence comes from uncultured Halomonas sp., assembly GCA_964415285.1. Classification (GTDB taxonomy): domain Bacteria; phylum Pseudomonadota; class Gammaproteobacteria; order Xanthomonadales; family Wenzhouxiangellaceae. Next base: position 14,674 of record CAYPZP010000017.1, read on the forward strand.
GCGATTCCGGGAACTTGCACGACGCGCGCGCGGCTCGGAACCGGCGTGAGCGGCTGGGCCGACGACCCCCGGATCGAAGGGCTCGACGTCTATCGCGTCGGCGGCGCGGTGCGCGACGAGCGAATGGGCATCGAGCCGACCGAGCACGACTTCGTGGTCGTCGGCGCCACGCCGGACGAGATGCGCGCGCGCGGTTTCCGCGCAGTCGGTCGGGATTTCCCGGTCTTTCTGCATCCCGACTCGCACGCGGAATTCGCGCTCGCGCGGACCGAGCGCAAGTCGGGACCCGGCTACCGCGGCTTCGAGTTCCATGCCGGTCCCGGGGTCTCCCTGGAAGCGGACCTGAAGCGCCGCGATCTGACCATCAACGCGATCGCCGAGTCGCGCGATGGGCGCTTGATCGACCCGTTCGGCGGCTGCGCCGATATCGACGCCGGATTGCTTCGCCATGTTTCGGAAGCGTTTGCCGAAGATCCGGTCCGGCTCCTGCGCCTGGCGCGTTTCGCGACGCGTTTCCCGCGCTTCGAGATCGCCGCCGAAACGCTGGCGCTTTGCCGGCGGCTGGTGGTGTCCGGAGAGGTGGATCACCTGGTGCCCGAGCGAGTCTGGCAGGAAATGTCGCGCGCGTTGATGCACGCGCGGCCGTCCCGTTTCGTCGAGGTGTTGCGCGAAACCGGCGCCCTGGCGCGCCTGATTCCCGAACTCGATGCGCTGTGGGGCGTCCGGCAGAAGCCGGAATACCACCCGGAGATCGACGCCGGCGTGCACGTGATGCTGGTCCTGGACCAGGCGGCTGCGATGAACGCACCGCTGGACGTGCGCTTCGCGTGCCTGCTGCACGACCTGGGCAAGGCGCTGACACCGGTCGATCAGCTTCCCAGCCACCACGGTCACGAGCGGCGCGGGCTCAAGCCGGTCGATGAAGTCTGCAGGCGCCTTCGCGTGCCCGGCGAAGTGCGCGAGCTGGCGCTTCGGGTGTGCGAGTTTCACCTGGTCTGTCATCGGGCGCCGGAGCTCCGGCCGGGTACCGTGCTCCGGCTGTTCCAGCGCCTGGACGCGTTCCGGCGGCCGCAGCGCCTGGAGCGCTTCCTGCTCGCGTGCGAGGCCGACAAGCGCGGTCGCAAGGGCGGCGCGGGGCGTCCCTACCCGCCGGCCAAACTGCTGCAGCGCGCGTTCGAGGCGGCCCGGGCGACGCCGGTGGCGCCGCTGCGCGAGGCCGGATACGAAGGAGCGGCGCTGGGCGAGGCGCTGGAGCGCGCAAGGCTGGATGCGATTCGCGCCGTCTACACCGATGCATCGAGCGCCAGCGACGCCTGATCCGGAGCGGCCGGTCGCCGCAGCAGGAATCCCTGGCCCAGCTCGCAGTCGGTGTCGATCAGGAACTCGAGCTGCGCCGAATGCTCGATCCCCTCGGCCACGACTTCGAGACCCAGCCGGCGGGACAGCGCGATGATCGCACTGGCCAGCTCGGCCTGGCGCCGGTCGCCCGGCACGTTGTCGAGAAATTCGCGATCCAGCTTGACCCGGTCGACCGGCAGCCGGACCAGGTTGGCCAGGCTGCTGTAGCCGGTGCCGAAATCATCCAGCGCGACGCGAATGCCGATGCTGTGCAGCTCATCGATCCGGTCGGCTGCCGAGCGCAGATCCTGCAGCGCGGTATTTTCGGTGATCTCGAGTTCCAGGCAGTGCGCCGGGACATCGAGCCGGCGGCATGCAGCGGCGAGTTCGGCCACCAGATCCGGTTTCTGGAACTGTCTGGCGCTGAGATTGATCGCGACCGTCAGTCCGGTCCGGCCCTGCTGGCGCCACTCGGCCATCTGCGCCAGGGCCTGGTTCAGCGCCAGCTTTTCGAGCGATTCGAGGATGCCGATACTGGCGGCTTCGTCGAGGAACCGCGTCGGGCCGATCACGCCGAGACGCGGGTGATTCCAGCGCATCAGCGCCTCGAACCCCGTGACTTTGCGGTCTTCGAGTCGCACGATGGGCTGGTAGTGCAGCTGAAACTGGCCCTCGGCGAGGCCGCGTCGCAACTCGGTCTCGAACTGCAGCGTCGATTCGTCTTCGCCGAAGTCGCCGTCGTCGAGATGTTGATGCAGGGTCACGTCGCGGCCGATCTGTGCCGACCGAACCAGCGCATGCTGGCTGAAATGCAGCAGTGAATCGGCCTGGCGTCCGTCGTCCGGATATAGCGCGATGCCGGCGCAGAAGGTGATGAAGATTTCCTCGCCGTCGACCGCCATCGGTTGCAGCAACGCGGCCAGCAGTCGTTCGGTCCAGGCGCGAAGGCTGTCGATGTCCTGTCGGGTCGGGCGCAGCACGATGAAGTCGCGGTCCGCGACCCGGCCGAGCACGCAGTCGGGCCCGGTGGACTCGCGCAGCCGCAGCGCGACCTGGTGCATGACGCGTTCGGTTCGTCGCCAGCCCAGCGCACGGTTGAGGCGCGCGTATCGGTTCATGCCCAGCGAGATCACGGCCACGCGCCGGCCCGAGCCGTCGTGCATCAGCGCGGCGAGTTGCCGGATCACCTGCGCGCGATTCGGCAGGCCGGTGCCGGCATCATGGTGCTGCGCATGTTCGAGCCGGTCGCGCGCCAGGTGCGCGCGCCGCTGCTGCATTTCCAGCAGCCAGACCACGATCCCGAGCCCGATGATCGACTGGCACAGGAAATCGATCAGGCCGATGTAGCTGACGTAGAACGGCGGCCCGACACCGAACAGGTCGGCGAGGTTGATTCCGGCGACGTGCAGCAATTGCAGGCCGTAGAGTCCGAACCCCGCCGCGCCGATCTTCGCGCCCAGGAGTCCGAGGTTGCGCTGCGCCCGCCACAGCAGCGCGGCGGCGACGATCAGGGCCAGTCCGGTCAGCAGGTAGCGGGCTTCGATCCGGACCAGGTTCCGAATCCAGGCCAGATCCGGATCGAACGGTGCGATCAGGCTCGAACCGGCGCCGGCCAGCGCGCCAACCGCGATCAGGACGCGCTCCAGGCCGGGGCGTATCGTTCGTTGCTGGACCGCTTCCCAGGTGCCGATCAACAACCAGGCGATGTGCGGATACGCTGCGGCCAGGGAAAGCGCGGACAGCGCCAGCCGCGTTGCGGCATGATCCGGTCCCGACCAATACGCGGCCAGCGCGCCGGCCGAGGCGGTCAGATAGACGGTCAGGGCGAACACGCTCAGCGCCCAGTGGCGCAGGAACACGTGCCGGAACACGCGGTGAAAATGCCACAGCAAGGCGCCGAGAACCAGCGCCGCCAGCGCCTGCATCACCTGGATCGCGATGATTACTTCGGCGGCCTGCACTTCCACGACCGGATACTCGCTGAATTTCGGCCAGTGTACCCCGCAGATCCGCTGGCAGATCTCGATGCATTCACGCTTCGGCAGCGGTCCGGTCGGTGGTCGAGGCGCGCGCTCGGTTCAGTGCAGCGGGTCGATCGGCGGCGCGGGTTCGATTCCCGCCGTCGGACGGATCAATCGAGCGGCATGGCCCAGTCCAGGCGCAGCCACCAGGTGGCACCCAGCGCGCGGTAGGTCGCCAGATCCGTGTTGGCCTCGTCGGCGTTGGCGAAGAACGGCGGATCGACGTCGGTTACGTTGTCGGCGCCGACGACGAGCGACCAGCGCGAATCGACCGGGTCGAAGCGGGCGAACAGGTCGTGGTAGACGACCGCGCCGGCGGTGTTGGTGGTGCCCGGGAAGACCTCGCCGCCGCGCTCGGCGATCGGGCCGATGAATTGCGCGCGATAGCCCAGCGTCCAGTCCCCGATGCCGGCATCCAGGCCATAGCGGCCCTGCCACTCCGGGATGGCGCCGAAGTTGTCGGGATCGAAGCCGCCGGCGCCGAACAGCGGCTGCGAGCCGGGAAACGCCGTGAGCTGGCGCTCGGCGACCCAGGCCAGGCCGAGATTGTGATCCAGGGTTACGGGTCCGGCCGCATGGCGCCAGTCGATGGCCGCATCGATGCCGCGCGTCGATTCGCGGGCGATGTTGCGCAGTCGTGCCTCGACGAAGTCGATCGCGCCGTCTTCGGTGCGCCGGATCGCATCGCAGAAGCGCGCCGCGCCGGTTGCCAGACACTGCGTCAGCGTGGTCTGTGCACCCAGCGCGCCGATGCCGTCGCGAATCTCGATATCGTAGAAGTCGGCGCTGATCTCGAGATTCTCGATCGCCTCGGGTCGCCAGGTCACGCCGGCGGTGATCATCTCGGCTCGTTCCGGGATCAGGTCCGGGTTGCCGCCCGCGATCTCCGGCGTTTCCTCGCCGCTTTGCGAGAAGCTGCCGTCTGCCGGCACGCCCTGGTCGACGCAGCGCTGCACCGCTGCCGGCGAGAGCCCGGCGAAGTCGGCGCAGGGATCGAGAACGATCGGGTTGCCCTGGGTGGCACCGCCGAACAATTCGCCGACGTTGGGGGCGCGGAACGCCTCGGTGTAGGCGGCGCGGATCGCGACGGTCGGGACCGGCTGCCAGCCCAGCCCGATTTCGAATACTTCCTCGGCGCCGAAGTTGGAAAAATCGACCACGCGAGCGCCCAGATCCAGGCTCAGCGCCACCCCGCCTCGTGCGTTGGTCAGCAGCGGCACGCCGGCCTCGACATAGCCTTCGACGGCGTTGAACGAGCCGCGCGTCCGGGCGCGTGCGTTGCCGGTCGTGTTGCCGGCTCGGGTTTGTGCATCGGGCCGGTCTTCGGCCCGCTCCTCGCGCCACTCGATGCCGGCCGCCAGGGCCACGCGGCCGGCCGGCAAGGTCAGGGAGTCGCCGGCGATGTTGGCGTTGAACACGGTCTGTTCGTTGAAACCGGTATCGGTGAGCGTGGTGCCGACGAAATCGAGCATCCCGGTGGTGATGCTGCCCGGTCCGCCGAACAGGTTGAGCGGCACGCAATCTTCGATCCGTGCCTCCGGCGTGCCGCAGCGGGCGCTGCCGCCATCGATGAAGGACGGGCCGAGTGCGCGGCGGACCCGGTCGGCCAGCAGGTCGCCGGACTGGAACTGCGTGGTTTCGTTGCGGCCGTGATTGACCGAGACATCCCAGAACCAGGCGCCGACGCTGCCGTCGGCGCCGAGCGCGAAGCGCCATGCCTGATTGTCCTGGGTAAACGTCCGCGGGCCGGCCTCCACCAGCCGTCGGCGGACGTCGGCCAGGCGCTCGCCGAACGGATTGAAGACGTTGTCGGCGGCCACCGACACGTCAGCCAGCCGGGTGGTGAAGAAAGGCAACGGCGCAAGGCGCTGGCTGGAGTCGCGCCAATGGCCCAGCACTTCGACAAAGGCGCGAACGCTGTCGGTGGCGAACCACTCGGCCTGGCTGAACAGGGTCAATCGCTCCGAGGCCTGCAACAGGTCTTCGAAAGGATTGAAGTTGAAGCGGTCGGTGTTCGGCCCGGAATTCACGAACGGCCGGAAGTCGTCGAGCGAGTCGCCGTCGCGACCGTCGATCAGCGTGAACCGGCCGAGCGAAGTCCGGTATTGACCGTTCGGTGGTGCCGAAGAGCCGTCGAACGCGATTTCATTGCCGGGCCCCGACAGCGTCAGCCTGGTGCTGGAGAATCCGCGTTCGCCCTTGGAAACGGGCTGCTGGTCGGTCCAGGACACACCGGCGACGAAGCCGCCGCGGTCGAACTGCCGACCCGCGACCAGTTCCAGCGTGGCGGTTTCGGCGTCACCGCGCCCGGTGATGCGCCCGAGCGCCGAGACCTCGACGCCGTCGAAAGGCTGCCGGGTGATGACATTGATGACGCCGGCGAGCGCATCGGCACCGTACTCGACCGACGCGCCGGACTTGAACACCTCGATGCGCTCGATCATCGCCAGCGGCAGCATGCCCAGGTCGACGACGCCGCTGGCCCCGCTTCCGCCGGGCACGAAGCGGCGGCCGTTGACCAGCACCAGCGTGCGTTCGGCACCCAGGCCGCGCAGCTCGACCGTTTCGGCCCCGCGCGACAATTCGCCGCCGGCGCCGCGCTGCGAGGTCTGCGTGTTGAGCGGAGATCCGGCGGTAAACGTCAGCTGCTGCAGGAAATCGCCGAGACGCTGTTCGCCGCTGTCGGACAATTCGTCTCGTCCGATGACGGTCAGCGGAAGCACGCCGTCTTCGAAAAAGGCGCGCAGGCGCGTACCGGTGACCTTCATCCGATCGACGCCGCGTTCGGACTCGGCGGAATCGTTCTGCGACTGGGCAACGGCCGGCGGCACCATCAGGCCGGCCAGGGCGATCCACACGATGTACGGGAATAAGCGCCCGAACGGGATATCGGTCATGAGCATGCGAGAGGGTAAAGCGGGAGCGCTAGTGTACCTTGCCGAGAGGCCGGGCCGATCCGGCGCGCGCCGTGTTCGGCGTCCGGCGATGGGCCCGGACCATCGGCCGATCGCCGGTCGATCCGCTGGCCGTTTCAGTGACGAAAGTGACGCCGACCGGTGAACACCATCGCGATGCCGTATCGCTCGGCGGCCTCGATCACTTCGGCGTCTCGCTTCGATCCGCCGGGCTGGATGACCGAGCGCACGCCGGCTTCGGCCGCGGCTTCGATACCGTCGGCGAACGGGAAGAATGCATCCGATGCGAGGCTGGCGCCGGCCAGGTCGAACTTTCGATCACCGGCCTTCATCACGGCGATGCGGGCAGCGTCGACCCGGCTCATCTGACCGGCGCCGATGCCCAGCGTGGCCGAATCGCGGGCCAGCACGATGGCGTTGGAGCGAACCTGCGCCGCGACCGCCCATGCGAACTCCAGGTCGCGCCATTCGCCGTCGTCCGGTGCGCGCCTGGTGACGACCTGCAGCGACTGTCGATCGAACGCGGCCGAGTCGGGTTGCTGCACCAGCCAGCCGCCGTCGATCCGGCGCAGCTCCAGCGCTTCGCCTTCGGTTTCGGTCGGCGCCAGCACGCGCAGGTTCTTGCGCGTGGTGAGAATCTTCAGCGCCTCGGGATCGAAATCCGGCGCCACCACCACTTCGGTGAAGACTTCGGCGATCGCGCTGGCGGTGTCCGAATCGACCGGCTGGTTGAATGCAACCACACCGCCGTAGGCCGAACCCGGATCACAGGCGAGCGACTTGCGGTACGCGTGCGCCACCGAAGCGGATCGGGCCGCGCCGCAGGGATTGTTGTGCTTGACGATCACGCAGGCCGGCTCGGCACCCAGTGCATTCACGCCGCGCCAGGCCGCGTCTGCGTCGAGCAGGTTGTTGTAGGAAAGCGGCTTGCCCTGAATGCGCCGCGCTGCGGCCAGTCCGCCCGGCGGGCGACCGCGCTCGGCATACAGTCCGCCCGGCTGATGCGGGTTCTCGCCGTAGCGAAGCGTGTCGACCAGTTCCAGCCCGATCTGGATCTTGCGCGGCAGTACCCGGTTCGCGCCCGATCCGGCCAGCCAGCGGCTGACCTGGCCGTCATAGTCGGCGGTGTGGGCAAACGCGCGCGCGGCCAGCATGCGACGGGTATGCGGGCCCGGCGCATCGGGCAGTGTTTCGAACAGCGCGAGATAGTCGTCCGGCCGACAGACGACGGTCACGCGATCGTGGTTCTTGGCCGCGGCGCGCAGCAGTGCCGGCCCGCCGATGTCGATGTTCTCGATGGCCTCGTCGAATCCGCAATCTTCCCTGGCAATCGTTGCGGCGAACGGATAGAGATTGACGACGACCAGGTCGATCGGCGGCAGGTCGTGTTCGCGTGCCTCGGCGTCGTCGATGCCTCGCCGGGCCAGGATGGCGCCGTGGATTCTCGGATGCAGGGTCTTGACGCGCCCGCCCATGATTTCAGGAAAGCCGGTGTGGTCGGCGACCTCGACGACATCGATGCCGGCATCGGACAGCGTCCTCGCCGATCCGCCGGTCGACAGGATCTCGACACCGGCGTCGCCCAGCGCGCGGCCGAGTTCGACCAGGCCGCGCTTGTCCGAGACGCTGATGAGCGCGCGGCGGATCCGGGTTGCGGATTCATTCATAGCGCGTAGCGCCGGACCCGATTGCGCAGGGTCGAGCGCGTCATGCCGAGGATCTCGGCGGCTCGCGACTGATTGCCGCCCGTGTGCTCGAGCACGGTTGCGATGAGCGGCGCCTCGACCTCGGTCATGATGCGCTGGTGGAGATCATCGGGCGGGGTATTGCCCATGTCGTGAAGATATTGCGCCACCGATTCGGAGACGAATTCGCGCAGGCACATTGGCGAGCCTTTGGTTGGTTTCGGCATGGAATTGGACTTCGACTCGTCGGTGCGGCGGAGTGAACCGCCCCGAATTCCCGGTAATTGCTGATCAGGCGCAAAAATGTAGCACACCGCCGGGGCGTCGCTGCGGCGAATTTCGGCCTCGGGCGCCGGATTGGCGGTCAGGCGCGCCGACCGGCGTTGATCGGCGCGTCCGGCCGTTGCGACTCAATCGGCGCCCGGGTCGTAGTGGAACGACATGCTGAAGCCGACCGGTCGCGACGCGGCCACGGCCATTTCCAGCACCAGCGGCACGCGAACGTTCGGCGCGAGGCCGCTGTCGGCGTCGGTGCCGGCGACCAGATAGTCCGCCGGAGCCAGTCGCCGCTGGCCGATGGCCTGTTGACTGGCATCGAACAAGCGGACCTCGATATTCGGCCACGGCACGGAACGCTCGGCGCGGTTGATCATCACCGCGCTGATGACCACGGCGTCGTCCAGCGAAGGGTGCGCGTGCATGTCGCGCGAGACCAGTTGCACCGCCTCGGGGATCGGTTCCAGCTCGCCGGGGCTCAAGCCGGGCAGGTCCAGGTCGACACGCCATTGCTCCGGGCCGAAAAGCTGCAGCGCGAGTATTCCGACCAGCACCGCGGCCAGCAACGGCCAGGCGATGCGCGCCCAGAGCGGCGGCGGTTCGGGTTCGAGGTCCAGGTGCAGGGTCGGTCCGGCCCTGGAATCCGGCTCGTTGCCCGGCGCATCCGGCTCGTCGCCCCGTTCGGCATCGTCGATGATCTGCTCCTGCTCGACGTGCGGCTGCAGCAGCGGCGGCATGCCGCTCGGGTCGACGGGGCGGTCGCCGTCTTCGGGAAATTCCGGGTACAGCCGCGCCAGCGCGTTCAGGGTCCGGCCACAGCTTCCGCAACGGATCATGCCGCCGGCCTGGGCGAGCTCGACAAACGTCACCGGGAGGACGGCGCTGCAGTGTTCGCAGCGGGAAAAGGCCGTCCGCTGAGCATCCTGGTTCATGGGGATTTCCGAGTCCGGGCGCCGCCGCGCGAAGGGTCAGCCGGAGCCGGTCAGCGACCGGTGGCGTGCGATCTCGTCGGCCAGTTCCGCGCCGAGATCCGCCAGCCGCTGGTCGATGGAATCGATTCGCTGATTGAGTTCCCTGAGCGATTCCCGCGATTCCGAGATTCGCTCGACCAGGTGATCCGGTACGGGCTCGCCCTGTCGCTCGAGTGCAGCGGCCTGCTCGACGCGCTCGGAAAACCGCGCCCGCGCCTGCTCGATCAGCGACTCCACCGATCGGCGTTCGGCCATGACGTTGTCGCGCCGCGACTCGAAGCTGGCCTGCAGGTCCTCTTCGGTCGGGAACGCGGCCAGGAATAGCCGATCCTGCTGTTGTTGCAGACGCACGCGCGTGGCCGCTTCCTGTTCGCGTTCCGTGGCGGCCTCCAGTTCGGCCCGCTCTTCGCTGGTCATGACCCGGTCGATTCGCTCGGCCAGGAGCCCGTCTTCGGTCAACCGCTCGTGGGCCTTGTCGTTCTGCTCCGGCGGCAGGGTCTGGCTGTAGTGGACATCGCCGTTCTCGTCCACCCACTTGTAGACCGTCTGCGCACACACCCCGGTCGAGAGCAGAAGAAGCAAGTTGGCGAAAAGAAAGCGTTTCATCGGTTCCGACCTCACTCAGGCGCCGTATTCCTGACGATAGTCCAGCATATCAGACAGCATTTCACCGCCCGGGTTTGCGCGCTGGATTCGGTCGATGAGATCGTCGAGGGCGGCTACCGCAACCACCGAAACGCCGCTGTGCTCGATCTGTGCACGCGCCGATGCGCCGCTGCTGCCGCGTTCCTGGCGGTCCAGTCCCACCGCAAGCGCGCTGACGGATGCGCCGGCTGCGGCGACGATTTCCACCGCTTGCGAGAAGGCAGTGCCGGCTGAAATGACGTCGTCGATCACCAGGACGCGACCGCGGAGCGCGGCGCCGACCAGCTCGCCGCCCTCACCGTGCGACTTGGCTTCCTTGCGGTTGTAGGCGACGGGAACATCGAGCCCGTGGCGGGTGTACAGGCTGACCGCAACGCTGGCGGCGAGCGGAATGCCCTTGTAGGCCGGACCGAACAGCGCATCGAACTCGAGCTTCGAATCGACGATGGCGTCGGCGTAGCAGTCGGCGATGCCGGCGATCAGGCGCCCGCGATCGAATGCCCCGGCGTTGAAGAAATACGGGCTGATGCGGCCCGACTTGAGCTCGAAGCGCCCGAATCTGAGCGCCCCGGCCTCGACCGCCAGATCGATGAACGTGCCGGTCCAGCTTTTCATGGGGTCGAGTCTACCGGTTTCGCACGACCCCGGGCGCGGCTGCGGCGGCTACCATGGTGCCTGGTCCGAGTTTCCGAATCCGTTTCATGCGCATCATCACGCTCAACGCCAACGGCATCCGCGCCGCGGCTCGAAAGGGCTTCTTCGACTGGCTCAAGCGCCAGCGCGCCGACGTGGTGTGCATCCAGGAGACCAAGGCGCAGGAATGGCAGCTCGAAGATCCCGCGTTTCGTCCGGCCTGGATGAAGACCTGCGTGTATCACGACGCCGAGAAGAAGGGCTACTCCGGCGTGGCGCTGTACGCAAAAAAGGAGCCGGATCGCGTGCAGGTCGGCCTCGGCTGGGACGCCTTCGACCGGGAAGGTCGCTGGCTGCAGGCCGATTTCGGCAACACCTCGGTGGTGTCGCTGTACCTGCCGTCGGGCACGTCGAAGGACGAGCGCCAGCAGTTCAAGTACGAGTGCATGGATCACCTCAAGCCGAAGCTCGCCGAATGGGCGAAGTCCGGCCGCGACTGGATCATCTGCGGCGACTGGAACATCGCGCACAAGGAAATCGATCTGAAGAACTGGAAGTCCAACCAGAAGAACTCCGGGTTTCTGCCCGAGGAGCGCGCCTGGATGGACGAGGTGTTCGGCCCGGTCGGCATGCACGATGCGTTCCGGCGCGTCGAGCCGAGGCCCGATCAGTACACCTGGTGGTCGAACCGCGGGCGGGCCTGGGACAACAACGTCGGGTGGCGCATCGACTACCACGTCACCAGCCAGGGTCCGGCCGACAGCGCCGGTCGGGCGCGCATCTACAAGGACGTGCGCTTCTCCGACCACGCGCCGCTGATCCTCGATTACGACGCGGACCTGTAATCCATTGACGGGGCGCGCTCATGTCGGCTGAAGCCGCGCCGGGCGGGCGGTTGGCCGAGCTGATCCGAGCCTGGCGCGATCGCCGGCTAGCGGTCATCTTCCTGCTCGGCATGGCGTCGGGCTACCCCTGGGTGCTGATCGGTTCGGCGATGTCGGCCTGGCTGGCCGAGCTCGGCGTGAGTCGCTCCGCCATCGGGTTCATCGGCGGCGTCACGTTCGTCTACGCGTTGAATTTTCTCTGGGCTCCGGTGCTCGATCGATACACGCCGCTGCTGCTGGCCCGCTTCGGTCGACGCCGGGGCTGGATCCTGCTGATGCAGCTGGGCCTGCTGGCCGCCACGCTCGCCCTGAGCTTCATGCAGCCCGGAGAGATGCTGTTGGCCACTGGTGCCGTCATGCTGACGATCGCCATCCTGTCGGCCACGCAGGACATTGCGATCGATGCGTACCGCGTGGAATTGATCGACCGGAGCGACCAGGCTCGCATTTCGTACGGGTCGGCGATGGCGACGTCGGGATGGTGGACCGGCTACGGCCTGCTCGGTGCCGTGCCGTTCTGGCTGGTCGGCCAGGTCTCCGGCGGATGGAACACGATCTACGTGATGCTCGGTCTCATCTGGGTGGGTTTCATTTTGGTCATCCTGCTGATGGCCCCGCCGCCGTCGGCGGCCCAGCCGGCCGCCCGGACCGAGAAGACCGCGATTGCACGCATCCGCGCCACGGCGGTCGAGCCGCTGGCCGAGTTCTTCTCGCGCAACGGGCCCAAGCTGGCCATCGCGATCCTGGCCTTCGTGCTGCTGTTCAAGATCGGCGAAGCGTTCCTCGGTCGCATGTCGATCGTCTTCTACAAGGAAGTCGGTTTCACCGATGCGGAGATCGGCACCTATTCCAAGCTGTTGAACTGGTGGGTCACGGTCGTTTTCGCGATCGTCGGCAGTTTCGTCAACGCGCGCTTCGGCATCATTCGCGGCCTGTTCATCGGCGGGATCGCGATGGCCGCGACCAACCTGATGTTCTCCTGGCTTGCCGTAGTCGGCCCCGAGACCTGGCTGCTGAGCCTGGCCGTGATCGTCGACGGTTTTACCGCCGCGCTGGGAACGGTCGCGTTCATGGCCTTCATCACGTTTCTTTCCAGCCACACCTTCACCGCGACGCAGTACGCGCTGCTGGCATCGATCGGAAATCTGGGCCGCACGACGCTGGCCTCGGGCAGCGGATGGGTGGTCGACCAGCTCGGCGGTAACTGGGCGCTGTTCTTCCTGCTGACCTCGCTGGCCGTCCTGCCTGGCCTGCTGCTGTTGCTGAAGATCAGGCCGTGGCTGGTCGAGCGCTATCCGGGCGCGCTGGCACGGGCCGGCAAGGCCGATCGCGGAAGTGCCCGGCCGTGAGCCGGAGCGACTCGTCCGCCCGAACCCCGCGGGTTTGTCGGGTCGTCTGCACCCGATCGGTCGCGCGAATCGCCGGTGAGTCGCGGCTGAGCAATGTTCGGGTTCTGCCGATCAAGCCATTGCCCGGGCGGAAGTCGCGCCACCGAGCCGGTCCGTGAGCGAGCCGCGCGTGAGGCCGGCGGAAGATTGCGACCTCGCCGCGATTCAGTGCATCTACGCCGACGCGGTTCGATCGACCGCATCGTCGTTCGAACTCGAGCCACCGACGATCGACGAAATGCGCGAGCGCCGCACGCGCTTGGTCGAAGCCGGCTATCCGTACTTCGTCGCCGAACTCGACGGGCGGTTGGCCGGCTACTGCTACGCCGGTCCGTTCCGCGACCGCCCGGCGTATCGGGCGACGATCGAGGATTCGGTCTACGTCGATCGCCGCTTCCAGCGTGGCGGCATCGGCCGCATCCTGCTCGAACGCCTGATCGGCGCATGCGCATCGCTCGGGTTTCGGCAGATGATCGCGGTGATCGGAGGGAACGACAACGCCGCTTCGGTTCGCCTGCACCGGCGGGCCGGCTTCGAGCGCGTCGGCGTGCTGCGCGATGTCGGCTGGAAATTCGAGTGCTGGCAGCCGGTCTGCATCATGCAGCGCAGCCTGGGCGTTGACGGCGGGGATTCGATCCGACGGGATTGAGCCGCGACTGCGCCGATCGTCGCGACAAGCACGCCCGCCTGCACCCGCCAGTCGGACCGGCCAAGAAAACGCGCCCTGGGCAGGCGCGCGACTCGTTCAGCGGTCGGGAGACCGGTCAGGTCGTGGCGTCGGAATCGTCGTCGTGGTGGTGATGTTCGTGTTCGTCGGCGTGGCCGTCGGTGGGCGGGATTGTCGGCCCCTACGGCGCTGGTGGTCAGGGCGAGAGCGGCTGCCACTGCCGCTGCCGTCATCAAACGCTGGATCATGCTGGCTTCTCGGCAAATTCGTCACCGGTCGTGACGATCGATCGACACCACAGGCACGACGCGTCCCCGCGAGATTCGATTTCAGGGTATTTTAGGTTCCACTAATCCATATGGAGTTGATAGCTCTTTTCGATTGCAATGAAGCGATTGATAGGATTTAATGATCATACAGCCGATTTGGCTCAACTCATTCGGAGGAGCACGATGCGCATTTCATTCCCTTCCCTCGGCGCAACCGCGATCGCCCTGGCGGCTTCGCTTGCGTCCGCTGCGGCGTTCGGCCAGATGGAGCCGAAGCCGAACCAGTTCTGGTGGCCGGATCAACTCGACCTGAGTCCGCTCCGCGACCAGGCACCGGCATCCAACCCGTACGGCGAAGATTTCGACTATTCCGCGGAATTCGCCACGCTCGACCTCGACGAAGTCAAGGCCGACATCCGCGCCATCCTGACCGATTCGCAGGACTGGTGGCCGGCCGATTGGGGCCACTACGGGCCGTTTTTCATCCGCATGGCCTGGCACTCGGCCGGGACCTACCGGGTCGTCGACGGGCGCGGCGGCGCCGGCGGCGGACAGTTGCGCTTCGATCCGCAGAACAGCTGGCCGGACAACGCCAACCTCGACAAGGCGCGGCGTCTGCTGTGGCCGATCAAGCAGAAGTACGGCCGCAAGCTGTCGTGGGCCGACCTGATGGTCCTGACCGGAAACGTCTCGATGGAACACATGGGCTTCAAGACCTTCGGCTTTGCCGGCGGCCGCGAAGACGACTGGGAACCCGATCTCGTCTACTGGGGCCCGGAAGAAGCCATGCTGGCCGCAGAGCGCCGCGATGGCGAGGGTCGTCTGCGCGGTCCGGTGGGCGCGACCCAGATGGGGCTGATCTACGTCAACGCCGAAGGTCCCGGCGGCGTGCCGGACCCCGTAGCTGCAGCGACCGCGATTCGCGAGAGCTTCGGCCGCATGGCGATGAACGATGAGGAGACGCTGGCGCTGATCGCCGGCGGCCACACCTTCGGCAAGGTCCACGGTGCGGCCAGCCCGAGCGACTGCGTCGGTTCGGAGCCGGCGGCTGCGCCGATCGAGGACCAGGGCCTGGGCTGGAAGAACTCGTGCGGCTCCGGAAAAGGCGCCGATACGATCACCAGTGGCCTGGAAGGCGCCTGGACCCAGACGCCGACGCGCTGGTCGATGCTGTATCTGTCCAACCTGCTGCGCAACGAATGGGTGTTGTCCGAGAGCCCGGCCGGCGCGGCCCAGTGGGTCGCCGCCAACGGCGCGCTCGACAACACCGTGCCCGAAGTTCAGGAAGGTGCCGGCAGCTCCACGCCGATCATGCTGACCACCGATGTGGCGATGAAGCGCGATCCGGCCTATCGCGAGATCGCCGAGCGCTTCCTTGCCAATCCGGACGAGTTCGAAGACGCGTTCGCGCGGGCCTGGTTCAAGCTGACCCACCGCGACATGGGGCCGCGCGCACGCTACGTCGGCAGCGAAGTGCCCGAACAGGTGCTGTCCTGGCAGGATCCGGTCCCGGCGTTCGACGGCGAAGTGGTCGATGCCGGCGAGATCGCCGAACTGAAGGAGACGATCCTCGACTCCGGCCTGACCGTCCCCGAGCTGGTCCGTACTGCGTGGGCCTCGGCCTCGACCTACCGCGCCAGCGATATGCGCGGCGGCGCCAACGGCGCGCGGATCCGACTCGAGCCGCAGATCGGCTGGGAAGCCAACAACCCCGACGAGCTGGCCCGAGTGCTGGGCGTGCTGGAGGGCATCCACCAGGAATTCAATCGCGGTCGCGGTGCCGACATCTCCATGGCCGATCTGATCGTGCTCGGCGGAGCGGCCGCGATCGAGAAGGCGGCTGCCGATGCCGGTCACGACATCGAAGTGCCCTTCGTGCCGGGTCGCGGTGATGCAAGCCAGGAAATGACGGAAGTGGAGTCGTTCGGCTGGCTCGAGCCGTACGCGGATGCTTTTCGCAACTACTACAGCGACCGCCACTACTTTCCGCCGCTGGAAGCCATGGTCGACAAGGCCGGGCTGCTCGACCTGAGCGTGCCGGAAATGACCGTGCTGATCGGCGGTCTGCGCGCGCTGGACGCCAACATCGGCGGGGTCGACCACGGAGTATTCACCGACACGCCGGGCCAGTTGACCAATGACTTCTTCGTCAACGTGCTGAGCATGGACTACGCCTGGAGCAAGTCCGGGGACATGGACGGCATCTACGTCGGTCGTGATCGCGCGACGGGCGAACGGATGTGGACGGCTACGCCGGTGGACCTGATCTTCGGCTCCAGCTCCGAGCTGCGGGCGGTTGCAGAGGCTTATGCAGCGGCCGACGGCCACGATGAGTTCATCAACGACTTCGTCGCCGCCTGGACCAAGGTAATGAACGCCGATCGCTTCGATACCGGTTCGTCCGCAGATGGGATGATGGCAAGCCGCTGATTCGCGGCACACCGATCATCGATGTTCGAAACGGCGGCGCTCTGCGCCGCCGTTTTGTTGTGGGGGTGCCGAATGGCCCATGCCGCGAGGCCACCGTGAAGGTAGTCTCTCCGGGACGCATTCAACGGGCACCCGCCATGACCGATCCGGCGCAGTTCTGGAACCGCATTGCCGACAAGTACGCCCGCAGCCCGGTGAGCGATGAGGCCGCCTATCGCAAAAAGCTCGACGAGACGCAGCAATGGCTCCGGCCGGACATGCGTGTGCTCGAGGTCGGCTGCGGCACCGGGTCGACGGCGATCGAGCATGCGCCGCATGTCGAAAGAATCCACGCCACTGACTTGTCACCGAGAATGATCGAGATCGGCCGCGACAAGGCGCGCGAGGCCGGCGTGACCAATATCGACTTCGAGGCCGCTTCGCTGGCCGACGTCGCCGCGCGCGGGACACGCTACGACGCCGTGCTGGCGCTGAGCGTCTTGCACCTGGTCGACGACCTCGACGAGGCGCTGGCATCGATCCGCGAGTTGCTGGAACCCGGCG
>CAYPZP010000018.1:0-30524 GCA_964415285.1 uncultured Halomonas sp.
TGTAGTACTTGACCGGACGGACACAGGCATAGAGATCCAGCGTCTGGCGCAGCGACACGTTCAGCGAGCGGAAGCCCTCGCCCACCGGCGTGGTCAACGGGCCCTTGATCGCGACGTTCAGATCCTTGATCGCTTCCAGCGTCTCTTCCGGGAAATAGTCGCCGTCGTAGATGCCGGCCGCCTTCTCGCCGAGGAACAGCTCGGCCCAGTGGACCTTGCGCTTGCCGCCGTAGGCTTTGTCGACCGCCGCATCCCAGACCTTCAGGCACGCCGGCGTGATGTCGACGCCGATGCCGTCGCCCTCGATGTAGCCGAGGACCGGGTCGTCGGGCACGTTCAGCCGATCGTTCTCGACCGAGATTCGGGTGCCGCCGTCAGGCAGCCGGACGTGTTGGTAGGCCATGTCGATTCCTTGCTTAACTTTTCTCGAAACGTAGACCGGATAGTCTACCAGTTTGCCTCTCCCAACCCGTCGCATGCACCAGCCGTCTGTTGCCGAATCGACTTCGCCGGTGCTGTCCTGGCGCGCCGTAGTGCTGTCGCTGGCGCTGCACGCACTGGTGATCTCGGCGATTTCGACGCGGCCGCGCCCGACGCTTCCTCCGGCGCCTTCCAGGCTGTCGATGGAGCTGATATCCGTGCCCGCCCTGCCGTCTACGGCGCAGGAAACGCCGACGGTGGAACAGCCAGCGAATCCGATCGACCCGCCGTCGCCTCCCGGCCCGGAGCCGGACGCGCTCCAGCCGAGCCGCGATCCGGCTTCCGGCGCACCGCAGGCCACGACGCGGGATGCGGGTAAGGATCAAGACCGGGCCGCGACCCGGGCCCGGCCCGGGCTCCGGGCGCGGCTGCTCGATCAGATCGACTCGCAGGCACCGGCCGCGGCCGAATCCGGCGCCTCGCGCCTGCCGTGGAGCGCGGCGGGTGAGGCGATTCCCGGCCTGCCGGGGCGTCGGGGCTGGCTGTCGGGACACGTCGGCCGCGTGCAGCCCGGCAGCCAAAGCTGGCAATCCGGCGACGGCACGCAGCGAGCCCGCCACGTACTGGCCGACGGCACCGTCGTGTGCACCCAGCGCCGTGCCCCGACGTTCGACGAGATGATGCACCCGTGGAAGTCGATGGCACTGACGATGGGTTCGATTTGCGGACGCGAGCGTCCGCCGCCGCCGGACTTCACCGATCCCCGGGTTCAACCGCCACCGCGTCGCGCCGACTGACGGGCGGACTCCCGGGGGACCCCTGAATCACGCTGCACGACAGTGATTGAGCGATTGCCGGGTGTTGTACCCCGTCGTTCATGCCGTGACGTTCAGCGAGCCGAAAAGCGCTTGGCTGCAAGGGGCAGGATCAATGACGGGCACACTAGCGGGCGGAGCCGAGGGCCTCGAGCAGGGCCGCGGTATCGATCCGGCTCGGGTGATCGGGACCGGCACCGATCTCGGACAACACCCGCTCGGCTTCGCGTGCGCGCGCCAGCGCGGTCTCGACGTCGCCGCGGCGGCGCGCAATCCGGGCCTGACCGACGAGAATGTCGGCGACGTGGTGATGGGCCTCGCCCAGTTCGCGCCGGGTCATCGCCAGCGCCTCCCGGTAGCGCCGCGACGCACGCTCGAGTTCGCCCAGCGCGAAGTCGCTCGCCGCCAGGTTGGCCAGCACCAGCGCAATATCATGATGCGAAGACCCGTAGGCGGAGCGATAGATGGTCAGCGCGCGCTCGAACAGCGCGGCGGCGGACGCCGCATCGCCCCGTTCCCGGACCGCCACGCCCAGCGCGTTCAGGGTCACGGCCACGGATGGATGCCCGGTGCCCAGGCGGCGCTCGCGCACGGCCAGGGCTTCGCGGTAGGAACGTTCGGCCTGATCCCAGCGGCCGCGCTTGCCGTTCAGCCAGCCGAGCTGGTAAAGCACACTGGCGATCGCCGGGTGGTCCTCGTCGAAGATCTCGCGGCGAAGCGCCAGCGCCTCGGCGTAGGCGGCCTGGGCCTCGTCCCAGCGGCCCATCTGGGCGAACAGCGTGGCCAGGTTGGTCATCGAATACGTGGTCGTCGGGTGTTCCGGGCCGAGCACGCGACGACGAATTTCGAGCGACTCCCGATACAGGGCCACGGCGCGCTCCCGGCGTTCGGTCGCGGCCAGCACCAGCGCGAGATTGTTGAGGACCGAGGCCGTCTCGACGCTGTCAGCCTGCAGTTCACGCTGCAGCGAGAGCGCGCGTTCGAACGCCGCCTCGGCCTGATCGAAACGCCCGAGCGAATACAGCGCCAGGCCGAGCCGGTCATGGGCTCGCGCCAGCTCCACCGGTTCGCCCGGGTCGATCAGCTCGAGCGCGCTGCGCTGCGCCTGCTCGGCTTCTCGGTAGCGACCCAGAGACGCCAGCGTGCCGCCCAGCAAGGCCCAGGCGCGCGCCTGTTCGAACGGCTTGGCATCCGGCAGTGAACGCAGCAGGTCCAGCGACCGGCGCGCCATCTCGTGGGCCGTGTCGTGGCGCGCCAGCGAACGGTTGACGCGCGCCAATGCGCGGTACATCTCGGCCTGTACCGCCGGCGCGGTCTCCAGCGACTCGACCTGGCCGGCGCCGGCATCGACGAGATCGCGGGCGGTCAGGGGCTGGCCGGGATTGCGGTACGGATCGGCCTCGGCGAACAGGCTGACGAGGAACTCGCCGACCTGTGCGGTCTTCGCAGCTTCCAACCGGGCGCGATCGCGCTCGGCCTCGGCGCGCTCGCGCGCCTGTCCGGCCACCCAGGCCTGCCAGCCGGTACCGACCAGCCCGGCGATCAGCAGCACCGCGGCCAGTCCGCTCAAGCCGACGGCGACAGGATTGCGGCGCACGAAGCGATCGACCAGGTAGCGGCGTGTCGGCGGCCGAGCCGCCACCGGCCGGCGCTCGCGAAAACGCTGGATGTCCTTGAGCAACGCCGAGACGCCGGCGTAGCGCTGCTCCGGATCCTCGGCGCAGGCGCGCCCGATGATCGCAGCCAGGTCTTCGACATGGTCGCCTCGGCCGGGCAACGAGGCGCGCACCGTCCCGGGCATGCAGTCGGTGCGACCGGTGCGCATCCAGAACAGCAGCACGCCCAGCGCAAACACGTCGGACTGGGTCGAAGCCGGCTCGCCGGCTCGCTGCTCGGGGGCGGAAAACGCGGGCGTCAGCGCACGGAAATCTTCGCTGCCGGCGCGGGCTTCCTCGGCCACCAGGCGCGCAACGCCGAAATCCAGCAGCCGCGCGCGCCCGTCCGGCGCGATCCGGACATTGGCCGGCTTGATGTCGCCGTGCACGACCCGGCGCTGGTGCGCGTGACCAACCGCGCGCGCGATCTGCTCGAACCAGTTCAGGCAGCGGGCCGCGTCGTCGCGCGCATCGTCCAGACGCCCGGAGAGATCGTCGCCGGGCACCCACTCCATGACCAGGAAAGTCTGCCCGTCCTCGGTCTCGCCGCCGTCGAGAATGCGCGCGATGTTGGGATGATCGAGGCGCGCCAGCAACTGCCGCTCTATCGCCAGCCGTTCGGTGAGCCGGGCGTCGTGTCCGACCCGGATCAGCTTGACCGCGGCCTGCATCTCAAACGCGCCGTCGGCGCGATCGGCGCGGTAGACGGTGCCCATGCCGCCGGCCCCGATCGGCTCGATCAGTCGCCAGCTGCCCAGTCGTGTGCCGGGCGGTAACACCACCGGTTCTGACCGATCCAGCGCCGAGAATGCTTCGCCTCCGGCGCGCTGCAGCATCGTCTCGAGGTAGTCGAGCGGTTCGAGACTGGCCGACAGCAGCGCATCCAGGCGCCGGTGCAAACGGGGGCAGCGATCGGCCAGCGCCCGCATCCGCGCGGCGCGGACCGGAGCATCCAGGTCCAGCAGTTCGTCGAGCAATCGATCCAGCAGCCGCCGTCGAGCGGGCGTCAATCGAGCCGTTGGAATCGCCATGATGTCGCTCCGGAGCCACTTTTCGGCCAACCCCGCGGATTATCCATGATGTTCGCCGGGCCGGTGTCGACCGCCTGGACTCCTTCGCCGGCCGTCGAAGCGGATCGGACCCGGCATTTCACGCCGCGCGCGGAATTGCGCGACAATGCAGGCCATGCTGCGCGCTGTACGACGACGGATGCAGGCCCTGCGACGACACCTCGGCGGCGAGCCGGTTGGCGAGCGGCCGCGCTTTCGACATGATCTTTCCGCCTCGCTGAATCGATCGCATGTGCTCCAGGGCAGGTTCTGCCCGAACCCGTTCAGCCAGTTCGATGTCTACGAAAACGCTCGGGGTTACGTGTGCTGCAAGTCGTGGCTGCCGGACGACATCGGCGATCTCAACGAACAACCCGTGGATGTCATCTGGAATTCGGAGACCGCCCAGCGCATCCGCGAGAGCATCTTCGACGGCAGCTTCCGATACTGCGACCACAAGCTGTGTCCGGTGATCCAGAGCGACTCGCTACCGACGCTGGAACAGGCCGCCGAGGATCCGCGTTTCACCGACATCATCCGGCAGCGCGCCACCCGCCTGGACCAGCTGCCGACCTTCGTGAATTTCTGCAACGACACGTCGTGCAACCTGAGCTGCCCGAGCTGCAGGACGCACCGGATCCTGTTCACCGAAGGCCCGGAACTGGAGTGGCGCCGGAAGCTCCACGACAAGCTGGTCGACGCGCTGTTCGGGCAAGACACCGATCGCCCATTCCGGATCAACATCACCGGTTCCGGGGACCCGTTCGCATCGAAGATCTTCCGCGATTTCCTGTTCGAGCTCGACGGAAGCCGCTTTCCGAATCTCAAGGTCAGCCTGCAGACCAACGGCGTGCTGCTGACGCCGCGGACCTGGCAGCGGCTGCATCGCATCCGCGACAACATCGACATGGTCATCGTCTCGTTCGATGCAGCAACACCGGAGACCTACGCCATCACCCGGCGCGGCGGCCACTGGTCGACGCTGATCGACAATGTCCGCGAGCTCGGTCGCCTGCGCGGCTCCGGCGAGCTTCGGTATCTGCGCATGGACTTCGTCGTTCAGCAGGCCAACTACCGCGAGATGCCGGCGTTCGCCGAACTGGCGCGCGAACTCGGCGCCGACCGCGCGAGCTTCGCGATGGTCGTGAACTGGGGTACCTGGTCGGAAGCCGAGTTCGCGATCCGATCGATCTGGCGCAGCGACCACCCAGAGTTCGACGACTTCCTCGAAGTCCTGCGCGACCCGCGCCTCGGCGATCCGATCGTCGATCTGGGCAATATCCACGAGTACCGGCGTCGCGCGCTCACAAGACCGACCGACCCGGAAAGACTCGACCCTGCTCCGGCCGGAGAACCGCCATGCCCCTGATCACCGTCGAAGCCCGGGAGCACGTGCTGCTGATCGGACTGAACCGCCCGGACAAGATGAACGCGATGAACCGGGCGATGTACCACGAGATCGCCGCGGCCTACCACCGCCTCGAACACGACCCGGACCTGCGGGTCGGGCTGGTCCACGCAGCCGGCGATCACTTCACCGCAGGGCTGGAGCTGGACGACTGGGCCGAGACCTTCGCCCGGGGACGCGGCATGGAGATCGCCGAAAACGAGATCGATCCGTTCTTCGTTGCCGGCCCGGCGCTGAGCAAACCGCTGGTTTTTGCCGTCCAGGGCATCTGCTTCACCTGCGGCGTGGAGATGATGCTCAACGCCGACATCCGGGTCGCGGCCGACAACACGCGTTTCGCACAACTCGAGGTCAAACGCGGCATCTACGCGTGCGGCGGAGCCACGTTCCGGCTGCCCGAGGAGATCGGCTGGGCCAACGCCCAGCGCTACCTGCTGACCGGCGACGAATGGACGGCCCGTCAGGCGTTCGACTGGGGCCTGGTCCAGGAACTGACCGATCCGGAAGAACAGTTCGACGCCGCCTGGGCGCTGGCTGAAAAGGTCGCGCGGGCCGCCCCGCTGGGTGTGCAGGGCAGCCTGAAGTCATCGCGGCTGGCGCGGCTCGAGGGCCACGACGCGGCCAAGCACGACCTGTTCCGATCGCTTCGGCCGGTCATGGCCAGCGACGACGTACAGGAAGGGATCCGCTCCTTCCTCGAACGCCGCGAAGCCGTGTTCAAGGGGCGGTAGTCGGCCGAACCCGAACCAGAACGCCGTCGAGTCCACGCGCAAGGCGCGCCGTCGATTCGGCATCCAGCCAGGGCAGATCGGACAACACCAGCGTGCAACCCGGGTGCTTCGCGGCCGCTTCGATCAATGCACCCGGATCGGCCGCCAGCGCCTGCACCCGAATCAGTCGGGCGCCGGATGCACGCGCCGCGGCCCGCTCTCGCCGCGCCAGCTGGGCGTCGTCGGCCGCAGGGATCAGGACCCGGACCGGTTTCGGGTCGGAAACCATCTCCTGGGCCACTCGCAGCGCCAGTCGCGAAGCCGCAGACGCATCGAAAACCGTCACCGTCTCGCCGGGCGCGCCGCAGCCTGGCCGGGTGAGCATCAGCGGCACCTCGGTTCGCGCCAGCAGCGCCCGTGACGTCGAACCCAGACGGGTCCCGCCGGAACGGGCCGCCGCGGCCCCGAGCACCAGCAGTTCACGGTCGGCGCACGAGGCGACCAGCTCGCTGGCAATCCGGCCTCGTCGGGTCGCGAACGACCAGCGAACACCGAGTTCGCCGGCCACGCGTCCGATCTCTCGCTCGAGACGCTCGGCGGCCTCGGCCATTTCTCGTTCGACCGCCTCCGACGACAGCGTCCGTCCCGGGCCGCCGCCCACCGAGAGCTCACGCGCAAACGGCAGACCGGCAAGGCGCACCAGATTCTCGTCTTCGACGAACAGGCCGGCGAGTTCGGCCTGCCACTGCCGAGCCAGGGTCGCGGCCCGGCGAAGCGCGCTCCGGCTGCCGGCCGACACGTCCATCGCCACCACGATCCGGTCGAAGGTCCGCTTCATGACTCGTGCTCCCCGCTCCCGGATTGCTCGATCCGGCTCCAGCGCCGCGCTTCCTGCGCCATCTGCATCAAGCGCTGCTGGATCCGATGGTTCACCGTCCCGTCCGGAAAGCGCCCGTGCTGATCGAGCTCGCCGGCCGGCGCGCCGGTCATCAGCGCGAGTCCCTCATCGATGCTGGAGAACGGATAAACGCCGAACCGGCCCTGCGCCACGGCTTCGACCACTTCCTCGCGCAACATCAGGTGCTTGACGTTCGCGGCCGGAATCAGCACGCCCTGCCGCCCGGTCAGCCCGCGCTCGCGACAAGTATCGTAGAAACCCTCGATCTTTTCGTTGACTCCGCCGACGGCCTGGACTTCGCCGTACTGATTGGCCGACCCGGTCACCGCCAGCGACTGCGCAAGCGGCTGCTCGGCCAGCGCCGAAAGCAGCGCGAACAGCTCCGCGGCCGTCGCCGAATCGCCCTCGATGCCGCCGTAGGTCTGCTCGAACACGAGGCTGGCGCCCAGCATCAGCGGAAAGTCCGGCGCGTAGTGCGCGCCGAGATAGCCGGTCAGGGTCATCACGGCCTTCGAGAAGATCGGCCCTGCCATCTTGACTTCGCGCTGGATGTCCTTGACCTCGCCGCTACCCAGACGGACCCGGGCCGTGATACGGCAGGCGTAGCCGAACGGGGTCTGACCGGCGCGGCTAACCGACAATCCGTTGATCTGCCCGACGTGCGCGCCGTCGGTGTCGATCAGCAGGATGCGGCGACGAATGGCTTCCTGGATCCGATCGGGAATCCGCCCGGCTCTGCGACGACGCGCCTCGATCGCCCGGCGGACGTCGGCGCGCTCGATCACGCTTCCGCCGCGCTCGCGGGCCTGGAAATCGGATTCGCGCAGCAGATCGCTGATCTGCTCGACGTGAATCGACAACCGCTCGGCGTCTTCGGCCGCGCGCGACCCTTGCTCGACAACCCGCGCGACCGCGTCGCGATCGAGCGGCCTCAGTGCATGAGCGCGGGCTCGAGTGGCGATCAGGCGCGCATAGCGATGCAGCGCGTCGGCGCGCCGCGGCATGTCATCCTCGAAGTCGGCGGCGACCTTGAAGAGACGGCCGAAGTCCGGATCGAATTCGCTGAGCAGGTTGTACAGCAGCCGCGACCCCACCAGCACGACCTTGACCTGCAGCGGCACCGGTTCGGGTTCCAACGACACGGTGCTGACCAGCGAAAACTCCTGACCCAGCGATTCCACGCCGAGGCGAGCGGCGAACAACATGCGCTTCAGGCCTTCCCAGGCGAACGGTTGGGCCAGCAGCTTGCGGACCTCGACGATCAGATATCCGCCGTTGGCCCGATGCAGTGCACCGGCCTTGATCAGCGTGAAATCGGTCATCAGGTTGCCCATGCGCGAAACGTGTTCGATGCGCCCGAGCAGGTTCTGGAAGCTGGGATGGTCTTCGAACACGATCGGCGCGCCGTCGGCATTGCTGTTGTCGACGACGACGTTGACTGCGTAGCGCCTGAGCGATCGCTCCTCGCTCTGGCCGCCGATCAATGCCTGCAGGCCACCGCCGTCCGATTCGCCCAGGAAGTCGCCGGGATCGTCGATGATGTCTCCGCGCACCGCGTCGAGATAGGTCAGCACCGCGTCGAACTCGCTCCAGGTCCGGCGCAGATCCTCCATCAGGTTGTCGACGGCCACGCGCGTGGCCTCGCGGTCGAGTTCACGAACCCGACGGCGCGCCTCTCGCTGCCAGCGCGGCACCTGATGAAAGACCTTCTCGAGCTTCTTCTCGAGCGCGCGAATCCGGTCGCGCACCTCTTCGCGCTTGGCCTCGGGCAGCTTGTTGAACTCCTCGGCCGGCATCACTTCGTCGTCGCTCCTGGCCGGCGCGAAGGCCATGCCGCGGTTGGTCCGGATCAGCAGCACGCCCTGCTCGCGCGCCTGCTCGGCGATCGACTCGAAGCGGCGCTCCTGCTCCTGCTGCAGGCTCTCCTCGAGCTCCTTGCGACGCGCCCGGTAGTCTTCGCTCTCGAACGCGGCGGGCAGCGCGGCGGCAAGGTCTTCCATCAGCTGCCGCATGTCGGCCCGCAGTTCCACGCCGCGACCCGGAGGCAGCCGGATCGCCAAGGGCTTGTGGCTTTCGGCAAAGTTGTTGACGTAGAGCCAGTCGGGCGGGGTCGCCTCACCGGCGGCCCGCTCGCGAACGTGGTGCTCGACCATGGCGCGACGGCCGGCGCCCGGCGTGCCGAGCACGAAGAGCCCGAAACCCTCGGCCGGCATCCCGATGCCGAAGCGGATCGCCTCGGATGCCCGGTCCTGCCCGAGGCCGTCGGGCAGACTCTCGAGATCGTCGGTGGTCTCGAAGTCGAAGTGCTCGAGGCCGCAGCGCGTGTACAGCGAGTCAGGATGAAGCGATTTCGGACTGGGCATGCGTACGGCCCCCGTTCGGACTCCCGAGTCCCAGTGTGCGCCTCCCGATCAACAGCGAAGATGATCGAGATCAGGCCGCGGCACGTGCATCTTCCGGATCAAGCCGCTGCGAACGGGTCGGGGGCCGGAACGATCCGCAGGCCCGGGTAATCCGGTACATTGCTCGCTCCGGCCGCCTCGAAAACGAGCGAACCAGCCAACCCGACGGATTCCCAGACCATGAAACTGCAGCTTGCGACCTGGCCCGAAATCGAAGCGCGCGTGAAAACCGACGATGGCATCGTATTTCCGATCGGCTCGACCGAACAGCACGGCCCGACCGGATTGATCGGCACCGACGCGATCTGTCCTGAGACCATCGCCAACGGATTGTCCGAGCGCGGCCTGCTGGTCGGGCCGACGCTGTCGATCGGCATGGCCCAGCACCATCTCGCGTTCCCGGGATCGATCACGCTCCGTCCGGCGACGCTGATGGCCGTGATCCGCGACATCGTCGAGTCGCTGGCCTCGCAGGGGTTTCGCCGCTTCGTATTCCTCAACGGGCACGGCGGCAACATCGCCACCGTCCACGCCGCCTTCGCCGAGCTGTACGCCGATGCCAGCCTGGCCGGACGCGCCTCCGGCCTGAGGCTGGAGCTGTTCAACTGGTTCCAGGGTGCGCGCGTCGGCCGGCTGTCCAGGGAACTGTTCGGCGATGCCGAGGGATCGCACGCGACGCCGTCGGAGGTCTCGCTGACCTGGTACGCCCATCCGGATCTGGCGCGCAACGACCGCCTCGATCCAGAGCGCGCGCCGGAGGGCGCGATCCGCGACGCGCCTGACTATCGCGCAACGTTCCCCGACGGCCGCATCGGCTCCAATCCCGCCCTGGCCAGCGTCGAGCACGGCCGATGTCTTTTCGAAGCGGCGGTCGAGGACGCGTACGCACGCTGGCGGGAGCTGCGGGAAGAATGATCCAGCATCCGCTTCGGTACCTCGCGGCGTTGATGACGCTGATCTGGCTCCCTGGAACGGCGCCGGTCGCCCAGGCACCGTGGCCCGACCAGGCACCGGACGGCTGGGGGCTGGCCATCCTCGACGTCGAGACCACCGGCCTGCGTCCCGGCTACCACGAAATGGTCGACCTCGGCGTCATCTACACGACGCCGGATGGCAAGGAACTGGATCGCCTGTTCGTGCGCATCCTGCCCCGCCATCCCGAGCGCGCGGGAGACAAGGCGCGCTCGATCAACGGCTTTTCCGAGTCGCGATGGGAAACCCTGAACGCGCTGGCACCGGACGCGGCCGTAGCGCGTTTTCTCCGGTTCCACGATCGGGCCGGCTCGGACCGGCGGTTCATCCTCACGGCCTACAATGCACCGTTCGATCGGGCCTTTCTCGATGCGCTGCTTCGCGAGAACGGCTCGTCGGTGGACGATCTCTACACGTATTTCGTACTCGACCTGCCGTCCATGGCCTTCGGACTGGGCGCCACGGCTTTGGCCAACGACCGGGTCGCCGACCGCTTCGGCATCGCGCCCGAGACCAGCGATCCGATGCGCCACACCGGGATGTCGGGCGCCGAATGGAACCTATCGCTGTACCGCGCCATGCTGGCCGCGACCGCAAACGGCAAGGAAACCGAGTGAACGAACGGTTACGCGGCGGCGCCGACCCGCTGTCCGAACAACTCGACCGGTACCGAAAGCGCCACCCCGACGAGCGAGACACCGTCGACCGCTTCTTCGGCCTCCTGGACGCGCACGCCGACTGCTTCAAGCGGACCTGCTGGGCCGGGCACATCACCGGCTCGGCGTGGGTGGTCGATCCGGACGGGGCCGACGTACTGCTGACCCATCACCGCAAGCTCGATATCTGGGTGCAGCTCGGCGGACACAGCGACGGCGATCCGGACACCGTGGCCGTGGCGCGGCGCGAGGCCGAAGAGGAGTCGGGGCTCGCGGTCCGGCTGTTGGTCCCGGAAATCTTCGACCTCGACATCCACGCCATTCCGGCGCGCAGGGACGATCCCGAGCACCTGCATTTCGACGTGCGCTATGTCTTCGTCGCCGAGGCTGGTCGCGATTACACGGTCAGCGACGAGTCGCACGACCTGGCCTGGGTACCGGTCGACCGGATCGACCACTACACGCGCGAGGAGTCGATGCTGCGCATGGCCCGGAAATGGACCCGGCGCGGTGCCTGAGGCCGCAATCGATGCCGACGCGCGGCTGAGGTGGCGTCTCGACCTCAGCGACCTCGGCGGCCGCCGCAGCAGCCGATTGAACATCGCGCCATTGTCGATCACGGCGGCAACGCCCGCCCGACAGGCCTGAGCGACCGAGGCGTGGCGCTCGACGCGGCCGGGCCAGGGGTTGTCCGGGATCGTCAGGCCGAAGGCTTTGAACAGCCGGTGCAGCGCAGCGATGTGGCGCGCCTCGGCATCGCGGATGTTGATGAACGGCCGGACTTCACCGAAGTCGGCGATCACCCGGTCGTAGGTCGCCCAGGCGCGGTATTCCTCATCCAGCGCCTCGTGCAGCGCGTCGATTTCGGGTTGACGAAGCCGGGTCATGTCGTTGGGCATTGGTGAAAGCCGGAACGGGAATGACCGGTCCGGACTCTATACTCGAGCCTTCCGAACCGGGAACGAACATGACAGAGTCCGAATATACACCGCCGAGAGTCTGGGAGTGGCAGCCGGGCAACGGCGGCAAGTTCGCCAACATCAACCGGCCCGTGTCCGGCGCGACGCACGAAAGGGAGCTCCCGGTCGGGCGGCATCCGCACCAGCTCTACTCGCTGGCAACGCCCAACGGCGTCAAGGTCACGGTGCTGTTCGAGGAACTGCTGGCGCGCGGTTTCGCCGATGCCGAATACGATGCCTGGCTGATCAACATCGGCGAAGGCGATCAATTCGGCTCCGGCTTCGTCGCGCTCAACCCGAATTCGAAGATTCCGGCAATGGCGGACCACTCGACGGACCCGCCGCTGCGGGTATTCGAGTCCGGGTCCATCCTGCTGTACCTGGCCGAGAAATTCGGCGCGTTCCTGCCCGAGGGCGCACGCGCGCGGACCGAGTGCATGAACTGGCTTTTCTGGCAGATGGGCGCGGCGCCTTACCTCGGCGGCGGATTCGGCCACTTCTACGCCTACGCGCCGGTGAAGATCGAGTATTGCATCGACCGCTTCGCGATGGAGACCAAGCGCCAACTCGACGTGCTGGACCGACACCTTCTGGCGCACGAGTTCGTGGCCGACGAGTACAGCATCGCCGACATGGCGATCTGGGCCTGGTACGGCCAGCTCGCACTGGGAAGACTCTACGATGCCGGCGATTTCCTGCAGGTCCAGTCCTATGAAAACGTCCAGCGCTGGTCCAGGGCGATCGACGCGCGACCGGCCGTGAGGCGCGGGCGCATGGTCAACCGGCCGTTCGGCGATCCGGCGATGCAATTGCTGGAACGGCACGACGCCAGCGATTTCGAGCTGCGAACGCAGGACCGGATCGGTGACCGGACCAACTGATCGCCGGATATCGCCCCGATGCTGATCGCCTTCAACAAGCCACACGGCGTGCTGTGCCAGTTCAGCGGCGAGGGCCCGACGCTGGCCGACTATATCGACGTGCCCGAGGTGTATCCCGCCGGCCGGCTCGACAAGGATTCGGAAGGTCTGCTGCTGCTGACCGACGACGGCCGGCTGCAGGCGAAGATCAGCTCGCCGAGGTTCAAGCAGCCGAAAACCTACTGGGTGCTCGTGGAGCGCAGGCCCGACGACGATGCGCTGGAACGGCTGGCCCGAGGCTTGGAACTCAATGACGGCCCGACGCGCCCGGCGCGGGTCCGTCGCATCGCCGAGCCCGACGAACTCTGGCCGCGCGATCCGCCGGTTCGCTACCGAAAGAACGTCGCCGATGTCTGGCTGGAGCTGACGGTCACCGAGGGCAGGAATCGCCAGGTCCGCCGGATGACCGCGGCGATCGGCCACCCCACACTGCGGCTGGTCCGGTGCCGCATTGGCCGATGGGACCTCACCGGACTCGCGCCCGGCCGTTGGCGGGCGATCGACCCATGATCCGGGTCGATCGTCGGCGCGGAATCCGCGGGATGGCCGAGCGCGCATGCATCGCCCGGGGATGACGCATCGAACACCGGGTGTGCGCCGGCACTCGACGGCCGACGGCCTTGCGACGACCGGAACCGGGGGACGCGCATGACCGGCTCCAGCCAGACCCCGGAACCCGGAGACCGCGGCCGATGTCCATCCCTCGGGGCGCTGATGCAGCGCCGCCCGGTGGTCGTAGCGCTGCTCTTCGAGGGCGGGCTCGCGGTCCTCGCGCTGGCGCTTGCGCTGATGTTCGGCCTGCGGCCATGGCTCACGATCAGGCTGGACGCGGCGACGCCGCTGCTGGCGGTCGCGGCAACGGTTCCGCTACTCGGTCTGGTGCTGCTCCTGCTGCGCTCCAACTGGGCGTGGGTCGAGGCACTGGATCGGCTGGCGCGCGAGTTGGCGACCACGTTGTTTGCCAACGCAGGACCGACGGCTATCCTGCTCGTCTCGCTGCTGGCCGGCATCGGCGAAGAACTGTTGTTCCGAGGCGTCGTGCAAGCCGGTCTGGAACCGCTCGTCGGGGCGGTGCCGGCGCTGCTGCTCGCGTCGTTGCTGTTCGGGCTGGCGCACGCGGTCACCCGAGCCTATTTCCTGATGGCCGCGCTGATCGGCATCTATCTCGGGTGGTTGTATCTGGCGACCGGCAACCTGCTGCTGCCGATCCTGGTCCATTTCCTCTACGACTGGATCATCCTGTCTCGACTGCGGCGCGAGGCCGGGCGCGCCTGAGTCGATCGCCCGGGCGCCGACCCGATCCCGCTCATCCCGGACCGGACGCCCTCGGTCGCAGCTGCGCAAGCGCATCGGGCAGGCCTTCCGGAAGCCGCAGCTTCGGCGCCGAAACCAGATCGGCCGCGACCCGGTCCCGGAGCCGCACCGGGACCGCTGAAGCGTCGGCATTTTCGACGGCGACTTCCGGGTGCGACAGACAGATCAACGGCCTCGGTTCGACCGCCAGGCCCTGCTGCAGCAGCCAGCGCCGGAGCGCCTCGACCTGGGCACGAACCTGGCCGATCGGGTTGTCCATGGCGTTCCAGCTCGGTCGGCTGCCGCAGCCGGCGCGGCGGGCCAGCGGCCAGTGACGCTGGTTCGGCTGGACGTAGACACAGCCGGGCGTGTTCTTGACCTCGACGATCCACAGCCCGGTCGGACCGAAGACGAGGAAATCGAGTTCGCGCCAGCCGTTGGGAAGCTGGCGGTCCGGCAGCCTGACGCGGTTCATGATCACGAAATCGTCGGGTAGCGCGACGAGTTGCTTGAGTACCGCGGCCTCGCCCTCGACACCCGCCAGGTCGCCGGCCGGCACCGACGTGCCGCCGGGAAGCGCGACGAAGAACAGCACGCCCGCGCCGACCGCAGCGATGAACAGCCCGAACGGCGGGCTGACCGAAAACGCCCAGAAGCTCGCCGATGCGACCAGAGGCAGCACGATCCAGAGGCGGCGGCGCCGAACCCGGGCCGCTTCGACCCGTTCGGCGCGATGACGCACCAGCGCCGGGTAGTCGGTCAGGTAGCGGCAGTCGGCCATGGATCAATCTTCGCCTGCCTGGGTTCGTCGCGGGTGATCGCCGGACCCGCCGGGCGACCCGGCCGCGGTTGCGCGTGGCCGCCGGATCGCAACGGTGGTCACGCCTTGGACGGGAGCGCGTACTTCAGGCCAGTGGCGCAATTGAACAGCACCGTCCGGGCATCCGGCTCCAGGTGACCGGAATCCACGGCTTGCCGCCAGGCCGCGAAGGTCGCCGCGCCCTCCGGGCACATCAGCAGCCCTTCGTCCCTGGCCAGGTCGATCCAGGCACGATCGATCTCGGCTTCGGACACCGCGATCGCCCGCCCGCCGGACTCGCGCACGGTGCGCAGGATCAGGAAATCGCCGACCGCGGCCGGCACGCGGATGCCGGCGGCTACCGTGTGGGCGTCCTCCCAGCGCTCGGCGAACTCGTCGCCGGCTTCCCAGGCGCGCACCATCGGCGCGCATCCCTCCGCCTGCACCGCATACATCTTCGGCAGCGGTCCGGCGATCCAGCCCAGCGCGTCGAGCTCGGCGAATGCCTTCCACATGCCGATCAGGCCGGTGCCGCCGCCGGTGGGATAGAAGATCGCATCCGGCAACGTCCAGCCCCACTGCGCGGCCAATTCCAGGCCCATCGTCTTCTTGCCTTCCAGCCGATACGGTTCCTTGAGCGTGGAGACGTCGAACCAGCCCTCCTCGGCCGCCCGCCGGGCCAGCAACTTGCCACAGTCGTCGATATAACCGTCGATCTCCCCGACTTCTGCGCCGCACAGCCGGGTCTCGTCGATGTTCATTCGCGGCGTGTCGGCCGGACAGTAGACCAGCGAGTCGATGCCGGCGCGCGTCGCATAGGCGGCCAGCGCCGCGCCGGCATTGCCGTTGGACGGCATGCACAGCTTGTCGATGCCGAATTCGCGCGCCATCGCCACGGCCAGCGCCAGGCCGCGGGCCTTGAACGAGCCGGTCGGCAACCGGCCCTCGTCCTTGACGATCACGGCCGCACTCGAATGCAAACCGATCAGCGGCGTGTCGATTTCCCCGAGACGCGGGACGCGGTCGGGTTCGCCCGGCGGCAACAGCTCACGCCATTTCCAGAAACCACCGTCGCGCCGCGCGATTTCATCGCGGTCCGATTTCGCGCGAATCGCGTCAATGTCGTAGCGCACCAGCAGCGGTCGACCGGCGTCGGACAGGCGATGAACTCTTCCGGATTCGTATCGCGTGCCGTCGAGGCTGCATTCGAGGTGAGTGACCAGGGGATTCATGCGCTATTCGGCCACGTACGTGCCGCGCATCGTCTCTTCGAAGCCTTCGTTCGTCTTACGTTTCAACGTCCAGCCCCGACGACCGTCTCCGAGGCGTTCCCAGGTCTCGAGATACTCCTGTGGCCTCCCGAAGGTGGATAGGCGGTCAGCTCGCTGACGATCGAGTCGCCCTCGAAGCGGGTCGTGTAATCGAAGAACGAAATCGGCATGTCGACGGCCGTGAAAGCGCCCTTGATCGCCTGCGCACCCGGATGCCAGAACCAGGTTCCCTCGGAGATCAGTTCGGCGGCTTCGCCACCGGCAACGACGTAACCGCGTGCCCTCACCGACTGCCTGCCGACGCCCCACTCGAACTCCTGCATCGTGCTTTCGCCGAGAAACCAGCGCTTGCCGACAAGCCGCTCGAACGGCGCAAGCCGTTCCGCGGTCGTTTGCGGATGCGATCCGGAGGGCTGCGCGTGGACGTGGGTCGAGATCAGCCCGATCGACAAACCGAGGATGCTGGCGAGCAATCCCTTTCTCATGACAGCGTGCAGGCGGCCTGGGCCGCCCGAAGTTCCGTGTGCGCGCATTGTAGCGCCTGAATCGGCTCGGGCCGAGGAACCCCCGAGGTCCCGGCGCCAGCCCGCAGGCTCTTTGCGACGGATACCCCGAGCTCCCGGAGCGCAGGATCGGGCTGCACATTCAAGTGCATGGGGAATCGGGGCGCCGGGCGCGGACAGGCGCCCGCGCTCAGTTGTTCAGAAGCTCTCTAGGCTGCGAAGTGGGCCTTGAGCTTCTTCATCGCCGCCGCC
This sequence comes from uncultured Halomonas sp., assembly GCA_964415285.1. Taxonomy (GTDB): domain Bacteria; phylum Pseudomonadota; class Gammaproteobacteria; order Xanthomonadales; family Wenzhouxiangellaceae. Next base: position 16,983 of record CAYPZP010000018.1, read on the forward strand.
TCGAGCTGCCGAATCCGCTCGGCGGAGACGCCGTACTTGTCGGCCAGTTCCTGCAGCGTGATCTTGGGGTCCAGCAGCCAGCGCGACTGGATGATGTCGCGCGAGCGATCGTCGAGGCCGTCGATGCCCTCGAACAGCATCCCGTGGTAATGATCTTCCAGGTCCTCGGTCTCGGTCGCCACGTCGGGCGAGTCCATCCCGGACTCCAGAAAAGCGGCCGGCGCCAGGTACGGGCGATCTTCATCGTCGTCGCCGCTCAGGTCGAAACCGACGTCCTGGCCGGAAAGCCGGGATTCCATTTCCATGACCACTTCGGGCTTGACGTTGAGATCTTCGGCGACGCGGTTGACTTCGTCCTGGTTCAGCCAGCCGAGGCGCTTCTTGTTCTTGCGCAGATTGAAGAACAGCTTGCGCTGCGCCTTGGTCGTGGCGACCTTGACGATCCGCCAGTTGCGCAGCACGAATTCGTGGATTTCGGCGCGAATCCAGTGCACGGCGAACGACACCAGTCGAACGCCCTGGTTCGGATCGAATCGCTTGACCGCCTTCATCAAGCCGATGTTGCCTTCCTGGATCAGGTCGCCCAGCGCCAGGCCGTAACCCGAGTAGCCGCGCGCGACATGCACGACGAAGCGCAAGTGCGACATCACCAGCAGGCGCGCAGCATCGAGGTCGTCTTCGTTCTGGAACCGACGCGCCAGGCTCTGTTCCTCATCCAGACTGAGCACGGGCACGCGGTTGACCTCCTGAATATAGGCATCCAGCGAGCCGGTTCCAGCCGGCGCCAGCAAATGGCTCGGTACAAGGTCTTTCGACATGCAGAAAACTCCTCTGAATCAACCCTTCAATTCTAGCAAAATCGCCCCAATTTCTCAAATCAGGATCGGAACGGTCCGATTTTGCCCTCCCCGCTTCAGACGCCGCGCCGCGCGACAAGTTCCGCAGTGGCTGAATACGCGTCGCCCGCCACCGATCACGAAGCATACGCCGCCGCGACGGGCGGCTTCGTGAACGGATCGACGATCCCAGCGCAGTTCAAGCAAGCGCAGATCAGGGATTGATGTGCGCAAGGCGCCGCGATACGGCAATCCAGGCGCCCGCGATGCCGAGTAATCCGCTACCGACCAGCATCACCAGCAGCATATCCGGCGAAGGTGCCACCAGCTCGATCCGGGTGGCGTAGCTGGCGGCCAGATCGTCGACCGGGCCGCGCAGGAGCCAAAGGCCGCCGTGGACCACGAGCCATGCCAGCAGCGCCCCGCCCAGGCCCATCCACAGGCCCGAGTATAGGAACGGCCGACGGATATAGCCCGGCGTCGCCCCGACCAGCGCCATGACCTCGATTTCCTCCTCGCGACGCTGGATTTCGGTGCGAATGGTGTTCGAGATCACGAACAGCACGCTGAGCGCGAACAACAGGGCCAGCACTTCGACCAGCCTGCCGAACAAGGTCAGGATCGCATCCAGGCGCCGAACCCACTGCAGGTCGACCAGGACCGTGTCCACGCCGTCCGCCCGGCGCAGCTTCTCGGCCAGCCCGGCCGGATCCACGGCGGCGTTCGGGGCGACTTCCAGGACCCAGGGCAGCGGCGCGTCGTCGAGTCCGAAGTCCTCGACCCCGGTGGCACCGGCCAGTTCCTGCAATCCCTCGTCCGGGCTGATCGGATCGACCGCCAGGATGTCCGGCCACTGCGACAGGCTGGAGGCGACCCGCCGGCTGTCGCTCTCGTCAGCGTCGAGTTCCAGAAAGACGCTGATGCTGTCGAGCCGGTCGAACTCGCGATGCAATTGCTCTAGGTTCACCAGCGCCGTATTCAGTCCCAGCGGCAGCGTCAGCGCAATCGCCAGCACCGACACGGTCAACAGGCTGGTCCATGGATTCCTCAGCAGCGTGCCGACCGACGACAACAGACTGTATCCGTGTCGGCGAAGCCAGGCGCGCAGGTCGGCGCGACGACGGTCGGGCCGATCGCTCATGCCGCCGGAGCCCGGGCACGATCATCGACCATGGCGCCGCGCGCCAACATCAGCGTGCGGCGAACGAGGCGCTCGACGATATCCAGATCGTGGGTCGCGATCAGCACCGTGGTGCCGAGTTCGTTGAGCTTGCAGAACAGGCCCATCAGTTCGGCCGACAGCGCCGGATCGAGGTTCCCGGTGGGCTCGTCGGCCAACAGCAACGGCGGCTTGGCCACCATCGCGCGGGCGATGCCGACGCGCTGCTGCTCACCGCCGGAAAGCACCGGAATGCGCATGTTCTCCTTGTCCAGCAACCCGACCAGATCGAGCGCCGCGCGCACCCGGCGCCGGATCTCGCCCCAGGAAAGCCCGGCAATCAGCAGCGGCAGTGCGACATTGTCGAGCACGGTGCGGTCGGTCAGGAGTTTGTGGTCCTGGAAGATCACACCGACCTTGCGCCGAAGGCGCGGAATCTGGCGTCGTGAAAGCCGGCCGATGTTGCGCCCGTCGAACAGGACCTGGCCGCGGCTGGGCCGCTCGAGCAGCGCGATCAGGCGAAGCAGGGTCGACTTGCCGGCACCCGAGTGCCCGGTCAGAAAGGCCATTTCGCCGTGCGCCAGCTCGAAGTTGACGTCCGACAGCGCCTGAACGCCGCCCGGATAACGCTTGGCCACGCGTTCGAATCGGATCATCGGCTCGATCGCGGCAATGGTGAATTCATGAAAGCAGCTGGCTCAGATTCATGATCGGCAGCAGGATCGCCAGCACGATATACAGAACGATCAAGCCGACCAGCAGGATCAGCGCCGGCTGCAACACCGCCAGCAGCACCTCGCCGGCATCGGCTAGGTCGGATTCCTGGAGCGCGGCCGCGTGCTCCAGCATATCGCCGAGCTCGCCGGCCTGCTCACCGCCGTGAATCAGGCGCCGGGTGAGCGGCGGCAACCACTCGACCGGCTGGAGCGCCTGACTGATCGAAGCACCTTCGCGCACCCGCCCCGCGGCATCGGCCAGGTCGGCCCGCGCCTTGCGATTGCCGATCACCTCGGAAGCCGCGTGCAGCGCTTCGACCGCCGGCACGGAACTACCGACGAGAATCGCCAGCGTGCGCGCGAACAGCGCGGAGACCTGCGCGCGCACCAGCCCGCCGGCCAGCGGCAGGCGAAGCAACCCGCGGTCGAGGAACAGCCGCGGCCCCGGACGCCGCAACAGCACGATCGCGCCGACGGTAACCGCCGCCAAAGCGCCGGCCAGCCAGATCCCGTATGCGCCCATGAAACCCGAAATCGCCAGCAGACTCTGCGTAATCCACGGCAGTTGCTGATCGGAATACTCGAACACCCGGACCACGCGCGGCACCACGAACGCCAGAAGACCCCAGACCACCGCGAGCGAGATCAGCGCCAGGAGCACCGGATAGACGAGCGCCACGGTGAGATTGCGCGACAGCGCCAGGCGCCGCTCGGCATGCTCGGCCAGCCTCCCGACGACCGCGTCGAGTTGCCCCGCCTGCTCGGCCGCGGCAACCGAACGCGTATACATCGAGGGAAACAGCGACGGCTGCTCGGCCATGGCCTCGGACAGCGGCAGGCCCTCGAGCACGCGGGCGCGTATGGCGGCCAGCGGGCGCGTGACCTTGCGCGATCCGGTCTGGTCCGCGGCCAGCGAAAGCACCTCCTCCAGCGGCAGCCCGGCGCGCAGCAATGCCGCCATCTGGCGCAGGATCAGCGCACGCTCGCGCGCCATTCGCATCCCGCCGCCGCCGCGTTCGCGACGCACCGGCTCCACGGCCAGCGGCACCAGGCCGCGCTCGCGCAGCTGCTGCCTGGCCATGCGCGGCGTGTCGGCCTGGATCACGCCGCCGACCTCGCGCCTGCCGTCTACCGCTCGATATTCAAACGCGGCCATCGGCTTCCCCGGATTCCACGCTGCAGCCGTCGGAAAACAACGCCGCCAGCGGATTGTCGTAGCGCCGCGCCGCGTGCTTGCGGTCGGCCAGGTCGGCCGCGGCCCGAGCCATCGCCGGCAATACGCCGCGCCGGTCTCCCGGCGCCTGGCAAAGCACCTCGGCCAGCCGTGCACACAGGTCGCGGTCGCCGCGCTCGATCGGGCCGGTCAGGCTGGCCGCGGGCCCGGACGCGGCGATGTCGTCCAGCGCCGAGCGCTGCAGCGAGACGATCAGGTCCAGCGCCTGCCGACGTTCCAGTCCGGCCGATTCGGCGAGATCCAGCGCGAGCTGGTCCAGCACGTTCAGGAAATTGCTCGCGGCAATCGCCGCGGCATGATAGCGGCGCTTGTCGACGGCCCGGAAGCGGGACGCACGGGCGCCGATGGCCGCGAAAACCGGTAGGAGCCGATCGAGGGCCGAGTCGTCGCCCTCGCCCAGCACGGGTGTGCCGTCGAACGCGTCGACGGCGGCTTCGGGATTGCTGAAGGGGCGGACCGGATGCATCGAGGCGACCGGACAACGAAGCGGCGCCAGCACCTGCGCCGGCTCGGCGCCCGAGACGTGAAACGCCAGCGCCGGCGGAGACTGCAGCGCGCCGGCCAGGCGTTCGCCCAGCACGGCGAGTTCGCCGTCGGGTGCCGCCAGCATCAGCCAGTCGTCGCAGGCCACGTCGAGCGGACGGTCGGTCGCCCGGCCCTGGCCGATGAACGCCACCGCCGCCTCGGCGCTGGCCACTGTCCGGTTGAGCACCCAGCCGATGCCCAGCGTGCCGCGCAGGACCCAGAGCCGGGCCAGCGTGCGCCCGACACGCCCGCAACCGACGATGTGCAGCTTCAATGCCAGCGCTCCGGCGCCTCGCGCCATGGCTCGCGCGGCTCGTCGTCGGGGATGTCGTCGTCTTCCCACTCGTATCGCTTCATCGGCGGATGATCCCAGTGGCGAAAGCGGACGGCCGTCGCCGCACCCAGCACCAGGCCGCTGGCATGCAGCTCCCAGCTCATGCCCTGGCCGGCCGGCAGCACGCCCCAGATCATCGACCCGTACATGAACCAGATCACCAGCGCGGCGCCGATGGAGCGCAAGTCGCGACGGATGACGCCGGAGACGAACACGAACGCCAGCAGGCCGTAGATCAGACCGCTGGCGCCGATATGGATGCTGTCGCGCGCGAAGACCCAGGCCAGCATGCCGGACCCGGCCCAGATCACCGGCAGCGCGCGAACCGACGAATTCGGGTACAGGAACAGCATCATCGTGCCGCCGACTACCAGCGGCAGCGTATTCGAGGCGATATGAGCCAGGTTGTAGTGCAGCAACGGCGTCGTGATCAGGCCCAGCAGGCCGACTGCGTCTCGCGGCACCAGCCCGAAATGGATCAATCCGGCGCCAGTGAGCTGGTCGATCACGAACACCGCCCACATCACCGCGGCCAGGCCGAGCACGATCTTCAGCGCCAGGACGAAATTGCCGCGCGCGCGCGGCGAGGAAGCGTAATCGGGATCGGGCACGTGCACGCGCATCAGGCGATTCCGCCTTGCTCGCGCAGCGGGCCGGCAATCGCCACCCGGGTGCGCGCGCTCAGATCGGCCACGACTTCGTCCCTGGGCCCGGCCCCGGGTTCAATCGGCGGGTGTACGATCAGACGAACCGTGCCGGGACGGATTCGCAGCGAACCCGGCGGCAACAACTCCCGAGTGCCGACCACCGTCATGGGAAGAATCGGCAGGCCCCGGTCGGCCGAAACCCGGAAAGCGCCCTTGCGAAACGCCATCAGCCGGCCGTCTCGCGAGCGCGTGCCCTCGGGGAAGAACAGCACGCCCGTCCCCCTGGGCAGGTCGGCCACAGCGCAGTTAATTGCCGCTCTCGCCTGGTCGGGATTGGCGCGGTCGATGAAGATGTGGCCGAGGGCCCGGCAGCCCTGGGCGATGAACGGCAGCTTGCCGATCTCGGCCTTCATGACCCAGCGAAGGTCGAGCCCGGAATATCCATAGATCAACGGAATATCGTATTGGCTGACGTGGTTGGCAACGACCACGTAACTGCGCTCGGGATCGATCTGGTCGTCGCCCTCGACGATCACGCGCATGGGCGTCATTCGTGCGATCAGCCGCGCCCAGCGAACCGCGATCGTCCGATTGGCGCGCCGCTTGTGACCGAACGCACACATCACGATCGCGACCGGCGCGGCGACGACCGTGAACAACCCGGCCACCGGGATCAGCACCAGCCACTGCCAGAGCGGATACAGCACGCCCAGCGGGTGGTTCGACGCACCGACCCGGGCCGCCCCCGCGTTCATCCGACCGCTTTCTTCCATGCCCAGATTCTAACCCGCGCCATTGGTGCCGACCGTGTACCCGAATTGGGCGAACCGGCGAATGCCGATCCGTCTCCCGGCCGCCGACGGCCTCGTCAACCGGATCGCAGCCGGGCCAGCAGCGCGCGGAATTCGTCGGCCGGCAGCTCGTCGCGGAAGACCCCGGCACGGTGACGCACGCCGCTCGGCGATCGCAGCTCGAGCGCGACGTAGAGCGGACTGACGCCGGTTGCCGACAGCGTGCCGGCGTGGCCATCGAGCATTGCCGGACCGGCGTCCGGCAGGCGCAGGCGATGGCGGGGTGCATGGCGCAGACCGAAAAACGCCGCGGCGGCAACGGCCAGGCCGGATCCGATCCGGACCAGCGCGGGCAGACCGGTCAATGCGAGTGCGGCAACGGCCAGCACGGATATCGCCAGCACCAGCGCCGGTCGGATGCGGCCGCGAGATGTGCGGAATTCAGCCATCCGGACGCCGATCGCGTCCGCCGGCCGGCGCGACAAGCTGCTCGACCAGCGTCACGAGCTCGACGTCTTCCGGGCTTGATCGGCCCGTCACCCAGGCCCAGAGCGCATCGTCTTCATTGGCCAGCAGCCGCTCGAACGCGGCCCGGTGCGCGCGATCGGCTTCGTCCCAGTATCGGTCCAGCCAGCGCTCCAGCAGCACGTCGAGTTCGCGCATGCCGCGCCGGCAGCGCCAGCGAAGCCTGCGCCGTTCGGCTTCCGTCGCTGCCGCGTCGTGATCCTTCAAGTCAGCACGTCGGCAGCGAGCCGCAGCCACAGGGCGGCCAGCAGCGCAGCGCCGGAAATGAAGGCGAAGAACCGCCACAGCACCCGGTTGAAGGTCAGTTGGATCCCGGCGTGCACCGCTCGCGCGGCAACGAATGCCCATGCCAGCGCCAGGTACAGCGGGTCGGTCAGTCCGAGAAGCCAGACCAGCATCACCGCGGGATAGAACAGCACCGGGAGTTCGGAGAGGTTGGCGTAGTGATCGGACGCGCGGCTGTCGCGCAAGCGCTCGACAACCTCCGCCCGCGTGCCGAGCTGTTGCGGGTGAATCCGCTCGCGCTTCATCTCGCCGAGTCGCGCGAAGTACATCCGGATCGTGACGGCAAAATGCAGCGCCACCAGAGCCAGCATCGGATGAAGGGTGGCAAGGCCGGAGACGGCGGCGAGATCGGCGGGCACGGATTCGAATCCCGCGGGCTAGAGCGAGCGCCGCTCGAACATCATCTTCTTGATCTCGGCGATCGCCTTGGCCGGGTTCAATCCCTTGGGGCAGGTCTGGGCACAGTTCATGATCGTGTGGCAGCGATACAGCTTGAACGGGTCTTCCAGGTCGTCCAGCCGGGCACCGGTCGCCTCGTCGCGCGAATCAGCCAGCCAGCGATACGCCTGCAGAAGGACTGCCGGACCGAGGTAGCGATCGCCGTTCCACCAGTAGCTCGGGCAGGCGGTCGAGCAGCACGCGCACAGGATGCACTCGTAGAGTCCGTCGAGCCGCTCCCGGTCTTCGGGCGACTGCAGACGTTCCTTGTCCGGCGGCGCCGGGCTCTGGGTTCGGATCCAGGGCCGGATCGAAGCGTACTGGGCGTAGAAGTGCGTCAGGTCGGGAACCAGATCCTTGACCACCGGCATGTGCGGCAGCGGGTAGATCTTGACGTCGCCGGAGATTTCGTCGATGCCCTTGGTGCACGCGAGGGTATTGGTGCCGTCGATATTGAAGGCGCAGGATCCGCAGATTCCCTCGCGGCAGGAACGCCGGAACGTGAGCGTGGGATCCATCTCGTTCTTGATCTTGATCACCGCGTCGAGCACCATCGGTCCGCAGTCGTCGAGATCGATGTCGAAGGAATCGACGCGCGGGTTCTCGCCGCTGTCGGGATCCCAGCGGTAGATCCGGAAGGTCTTGACGCGGTTCGCACCGCTCGGCGCCGGGAAGTGGCGACCCTTCTGGATGCGGGCATGCTTCGGAAGTCGGAATTCGGCCATTTCGCTACCGTGATTTCGTTGGGGTTGCGGCGATCAGTACGTGCGTTTCTTAGGCGGCACCGGCTCGACGTCGTCGGTCAGCGTCTGCATGTGCACGGGCCGGTAGTCGATCCGGGTGCCACCGTCTTCGTCCATCCAGATCAGCGTGTGCTTCATCCAGTTCTCGTCGTCGCGATCGGGATGATCCTCGTGCGCGTGCGCGCCCCGGCTTTCCTTGCGGTTCTCGGCCGAGACCATGGTCGTGACGGCATTGCCGAGCAGGTTTCTCAACTCCAGCGTCTCGACCAGGTCAGAGTTCCAGACCATGGACCGGTCGGAGACCCTGACCGCGGAGAATCGGCCCAGCACCTCGTTGATCCGGTCCACACCCTGGCTCAGCGTTTCCTCTGCGCGGAACACCGCGGCGTCTTCCTGCATCACGCGCTGCATCGATGCACGGATGTCGGCGGTCGGATGGTCGCCGTCGGCGTGCCGGATGCGGTCGAACTCGCCGATCAAGCCGTCGACGATCCCGGGGGAAAGCGACGGGTGCGACTGGTTCGGTTTCATCGTCGCGGCACAGCGCTTGGCCACGGCGCGGCCGAACACGATCAGGTCCAGCAGCGAGTTCGATCCGAGCCGGTTGGCGCCGTGCACCGAAACGCAGGCCGCCTCGCCGATCGCGTACAGCCCCGGCACCACGGCATCGGGGTCGCCGTCGCGCTGGGTCACAACCTCGCCGTGGTAGTTGGTCGGAATGCCGCCCATGTTGTAGTGCACGGTCGGCAGCACCGGAATCGGTTCCCTGGTCACGTCGACGCCGGCGAAGATCCGCGCGGTCTCGGCGATCCCCGGCAGCCGCTGGTTGATGACCTCGGGCCCGAGGTGCTGCAGATTCAGGTGGATATGGTCCTTGTCGGAGCCGACGCCGCGGCCTTCGCGAATCTCGATCGTCATCGAGCGCGAAACGACGTCGCGCGAGGCCAGGTCCTTGGCGTTGGGCGCGTAGCGTTCCATGAAGCGCTCGCCGTCGGAATTGGTCAGATAACCGCCCTCGCCGCGCACGCCTTCGGTGATCAGGCAGCCGGCGCCGTAGACGCCGGTCGGGTGGAACTGGACGAACTCCATGTCCTGCAGCGGCAGGCCGGCGCGCAACACCATGCCGTTACCGTCGCCGGTGCAGGTATGCGCCGACGTCGCCGACATGTAGGCGCGCCCGTAGCCGCCGGTCGCAAGGATGACCGCATGCGCACGGAACAGATGCAGCTGGCCGGAGGACAGGTCCCAGGCCAGGACGCCGCGGCAGATGCCGTCTTCGTCCATGATCAGGTCGGTGGCGAAGTATTCGATGAAGAACTGTGCGTCGTGCTTCAGCGACTGCTGGTACAGCGTATGCAGTATCGCGTGCCCGGTGCGATCCGCCGCGGCGCAAGTCCGCTGCGCGGTGCCCTCGCCGAAATGCGTGGTCATGCCGCCGAACGGCCGCTGGTAGATCTTTCCGGCCTCGGTTCGCGAGAACGGCACGCCGAAATGCTCCAGCTCGATGACCGAGGGAATCGCCTCCCGGCACATGTACTCGATGGCGTCCTGGTCACCGAGCCAGTCCGAGCCCTTAATCGTGTCGTACATGTGCCAGCGCCAGTCGTCCTCGCCCATGTTGCCGAGCGCGGCGCTCATGCCGCCCTGCGCCGCGACGGTATGGGAGCGAGTCGGAAAGACCTTGGTCACGCAGGCGGTGTTGAGACCGGTTGCGGCCAGACCCATCGTCGCGCGCAGGCCCGATCCGCCCGCACCGACGACGACGACATCGTATTCGTGTTTTTCGATCTCGTAACTGTGAGACATTCGGATTCCAGCTTGGGATTCGAGATTCGGACGCTCGCGGCGATCGCGCGTTGCGCCCGCTTCGGTCAGGACAGCGCGACCTGCAGGATCGCAAGCGCCGAGACGACGGCGCCGGCGAGCGCCGCCACCGCTACCAACACCTGCAGCGCGACCTCGCTGGGACGGTGGTGGATATAGTCCTCGATGACGACCTGCACGCCGAGACGGGCGTGGTAGAACATCGAGCCGACCAGCAGCAAGGCCATGGCCGCGTTCCAGGGCAGGCTCAGCCAGGCCCGGGCTTCCCCGTACCCTGCCCCGGCCAGCAGGCTCAGGCTCCAGACCAGCCACAGCGTGAGCGGAACCAGCAGGATGGCGCTGAAGCGCTGCGCCCACCAGTGTTCGACGCCGCTGCCGGCCGAACCGTGGTTGCGTGCGCGCTCGAGCGGATTGCGATATCGGCTCACAGTGCACCTCCCCAGACCAGAGCGGTCAGCGCCAGCGATGCGACCACCACGATCCAGCCGCTGGACCGCGCAGGCTTGAGATCCAGCATCATGCCGGTGTCCCAGATCAGGTGGCGGATGCCGTTCAGCAGGTGATAGAACAGCGCCAGGGTCCAGCCGACCAGCAACAGCGTCACGACCGGATGGGACAGGAAATCCAGCGTCCGGGCGAACGCTTCGGCACCTTGCGCGAGGCCGACCAGCCAGACCACCACCAGCAGCGTGCCGACGCTGAGCAGTATTCCGGTGATGCGGTGGAGAATGGAGAGCACCGAACTCCACTGAGGCCGATACACCTGCAGGTGAGGAGACAGGGGTCGTTGATTGGTATTCATCGAAGAGCTTCCAAAAATTCGGTTCGTGCGATGGCGTCGGCAAGACCTCGGCCGGCGTCAGAAATCGATGCAGCGCCCGTTCTTTTCCCAGTCGCCGTAGCGCACCGGATCCGGACCCTGACGCCCGCCGATCTCGCGCGCGGCCGAACCCTGGCCGGAAGATCGGTCGCCCGGCCCGGAGGAGTCCCGTGTCGTATCCGAAGGCGTTTCGGAAGATACCGGGACCGAAGCAGAATCGTGCTTGCGTTCGTTATCATCCATCCCTGCGTATTCTAGCGGTATGGTGTGATCGGATGTCGGTCGAAGACAACGAAAACGGTTTCGCGTTGCGGGTTCTCGGGGTGACCGGACCGGATGCGAAGGTCTTTCTTCAGTCTCAGCTCAGCAGCGACCTGGAGGCGACGTCGGATGCATTCCAGCCGACCAGCTGGTGCAATCCCAAGGGACGCGTCGAGGCGGTGATGCTGATTCGCGCGCGCGGCGGCCAATTCGAACTGGCGCTGCCCGGACCGATCGCGGACGCGGTCGCCAAACGCCTCGACCTGTTCCGGATCGGCCGCCGGGTGGAGATCGACTCGACCGACGCGGCCCTGCCGGTCGATCCCGAAGACCCGGATGCCGGGGTCCTGGCCGCCGATCGGCAGCGCGGACTGCGGGTTTCCGGCGATCCCGCCCGGCCGTTGTCGCCGGAATGGATGCGGGCCGACATCGACCACGGTATGCCCTGGATTCTGGAAGCCACGCGCGGCCGCTTCCTGCCGCAGACGCTGGGGCTGGAATCGCTGGGCGGCCTGAGCTATCGCAAGGGCTGTTTCCCGGGTCAGGAAGTGATCGCGCGCGTGCACTATCGCGGCCGCGTCACGCAGCGAACGGCTCGATTTCGCGCGTCCGGCCCGGCGCCGGCGCCCGGGACCGAGCTCGAACCCGGTCCGGTTGGCGGCGTGGTCCTGTATGCGGTTGACGAGCCCGGCGAAACGGCCCGTCACCGCGGCCTGGCGGTCATCCCGGCCGAGGCCGAATCGGGCGCCGAAGTGCGGCATCCAGGCGGCTCCGGAACACTGGTGGACTGAGTCGGGCTTGTGCTACTATTCCAGCCGGATTTTGGACATCCCAATCAAGTACTTATAAGGATGTCCAAGAACGATTCGCCGGCCCGGGCGGCTTGCGATCAAGTGAATTGACGAATAACGGGGTAGAACAACGATGGATCTGCGAGCACGTACGCGACGGGCACTCGCCCTCGCTCTGGGGGTCTGGGCCGCGCTGTTGATCGGGTCGCCGCTGGCGGCACAAAGCGATGAAGCGGCGCCGGAGCAGGCGTCGGAATCCGCTGCCGGGCAAGCGGCCGCTGGGGCGGAGGAAGCCGGAGGCGACGAGATACCCACCGGCTCGCTCACCGGTCCGATCGGCTTGCTGGTCCACCCAGTGTATCCGCCCGAGCAGGCCCGTCTCGTCTACCAGCCGCTGGTGGACTATCTCAATCAGGCCACCGATCTGACCATCGAACTCGTGGTCGCGCGCAACTTCCACCGCTACTGGCTGAGCGCCCGACGCGGCGAGGCGCCGGCGCTGGTGCTCGAAGACGCCCACATGGTGGCGTGGCGCATGGAGCAGTTCGACTACCGGCCGCTGGCCACGGCACGCGGTGGGAAAACCTATTCGCTGCTGACCAGCGGCGCACTGGCCGACGATTCGCTGAACGATTTCATCGGCCGTCGAATCTCCAGCCTGCCGGCGCCGAGCCTGGGCTATCTGTTGCTCGCCGACTGGTTCAGCAATCCCCTGCAGCAACCGCAGATCCTGTCGACGGCGACCTCCTGGCTGGATGCAGTCGAAATGGTGTTTTCGGCCGAGTCCGAAGCCGCGATCGCACCCGATTCGCTGGTCTCGAAGTATCCGAACCTGTATCCGGTCGCGATCTCGTCGGAATTCCCCGGCATCACGCTGGCCGCGTCGGCGGACGTTCCGGCCGACACCCGCGCCGAACTGATCGACGCGCTGACCGAGCTGGAGACCAGCGCCTCGAGCCAGGCGGTGCTGTTCGAGCTCGATATCGAGGGATTCGATGCCTCCGATCCGTCGAATTTCGAGGGCCTCGAGGACTGGCTGGATTCGATTTTCTCGTTCTGACGAACGTCGGGTTACCGGCTTCTCGCACGCGCCGGACTCAACGGCGCGCCACGATATAGGCGATCCAGCCGGCGTCCGCGTCGCCCTGCTCGCTCGGCGTGTAGATACCGTCGCCTTCGCCGGTGTCCTCGTCGGTACCTTCCCAATAGACCGTGGCCGAGGAGAAACCGGCCTCGAGCAGAAGCTCGCGCACTTCGGGCAGCGTCCATAGTCTCCAGCGGTAGACGAACGCGTCGCTCATCTCCGAGCCGTCGGGAAACTCGAAGTGGATGCGGCAGGTCATGTGCTGATTGATCGGGTTGAACTCGGCCTGGTCCCAGACGTAGGTGTGCGCGTCGTATTCGGTGCGCTCCTCGAGTTCCTGGTGTGCTTCGTATCCTCCGAACGCGTCCAGGAACAGGATTCCGTCGGATTTCAGCGTCCTTCGCGCGGCCTCGAAATACCGCCGGAGCGTCTCGCGCGTCGTGAACAGGTAGTAGCTGAAGTTCATCGCAAGCACCGCGTCCACCGCCGAAGTGCGCGTGTCCAGCACGTCACCCTCGATCAGTTCGAC
>CAYPZP010000019.1:0-28225 GCA_964415285.1 uncultured Halomonas sp.
TGGTCAATGCCGGCATGATCAGCGGCGTGATGCCGGTGGTCGGCGTGCCGCTGCCGCTGGTGAGCTACGGCGGCACTTCCGCCGCAACGCTGCTGGCAGGCTTCGGTATCATCATGAGCCTGTACAGTCGACGCAAGATGCTCAAGGATTGATGCCTGATCGACCGGCCCGAAAGACCCGGCTTCGTGTCGCGTCCAGCGCGCTGGACGCGAATGTCGCAGGCAAGCGCAACGATGCGCGAGGCATGGCTTTCCCGGTCACGTTCCACCGCCATGGAATCGAATCGAATTCCGGCGGTCTATTCCGATGACTTCACTTGCAGGCACGCCAATGACCCGTAGACGTTCTTCGACCCTGATCCGGTACTGCGCTGCCGCCGCGCTGGCGATTGGCGCAGGCTCGGCCGGCGCGCACCCGGGCGCCGAGGAATTCGCCGAGCGCATCGCCGCCGAGTACGATTTCGAATACCAGGAAATCCTCGAGGTATTGGAGCGGGCCCGCTACCAGCAGACGATCATCGACGCGATCACGCGGCCGGCCGAATCCAAGCCGTGGCACGAATACCGCCAGATCTTCATTCGCTCCACCCGCATCGAGGCCGGCGCGGAATTCTGGGCCGCCAACCGCGAACTGGTGGAGCGAATCGCGCAGCGCTACGGGGTCGACCCGTTCATCATTCTGGCCATCGTCGGCGTGGAAACCAACTACGGCTCGATCACCGGCAGCCACCGCGTCATCGATGCACTGGTCACGCTCGGCTTCTACTATCCGCGACGCGCCGAGTTCTTCGCCCGCGAGCTCGGCGAGTTCTTCCGCCTGGCGCGCGAAGAGAACCTGCCGCTCGAAGAGGTGCAGGGCTCGTACGCCGGGGCAATGGGGGTCGGCCAGTTCATCCCGTCGAGTTATCGCGCCTACGCGGTGGACTTCGACGGTTCCGGGTCGCGCGACCTGTGGCGCTCGCTCCCGGATGCACTGGCCTCGGTGGCCAACTATCTCGCCGTGCACGACTGGCAGGACCAGCAACCCGCGGTGTTGAAAGCCGATCGCGTGCCCGACGATCTGGATGCGCAATTTCCGGTACGGCCGGAACATACGCTGGCCGAACTCGAAGCGATGGGCGTGGAGTTCGACGCGCGCGGTCTGGCGCCCGATACGCCGGCGACCCTGATCGAACTCGAAAGCGCCTCGGGACCGGAAATCTGGGTCGGCCTGCAGAACTTCTATGTCATCACCCGCTACAACCGTTCGCCGCTGTACGCCATGGCCGTCATACAGCTCGCCGAACGGCTGGAACAACGCACGTCGACCGGCCTGACCTTCGTCGAATGATGCGCGCGACGCTGGCCATCGCGGCGATTCTGATGCTCGCAGCCTGCGGCGTGCGCGAAACGCGCGACGGGCCCGGCCGGCCGATCGACGTCGACGATATCGAGATTCCCCAGCCCCGCGCCGAACCGCTGGCGCGCTACGGCAACCATTCACCCTACACCGTCAACGGTCGAACCTACCGCGTCCTGCCCAGCGCCCGCGGCTACCGCGAGCGCGGACACGCGTCGTGGTACGGCGCCAAATTCCACGGCCGGCTGACCTCGTCGGGCGAGCCGTTCGACATGTACCGGGTCTCGGCCGCGCACAAGACCTTGCCGCTGCCGACCTGGGTCGAGGTCACCAACCTGGAGAACGGACGCACACTCGTCGTGCGCGTCAATGATCGGGGGCCGTTCCGCGACGGCCGGATCATCGACCTGTCCTACGCCGCGGCGATCAAGCTCGACGTCCTCGACGCCGGCACCGCGCCGGTTGAAGTCCGTGCACTGGACCTGGATCCGGTCGCCCGGCGCAGCGCCATCCGGCCCGTCTCGGTGCCGGTCGAAGTCCAGGCCGGTGCATTCAGCGAACGCAGCCTCGCCCGGGAAGTGGCCGAACAGCTCGATCGCGCCGGCATCGACGATGTTCGCGTGCAGCGGGCGCGGGTCGGCGGCAAGCGCGTGTGGCGCGTTCGCGTCGGTCCGTTCTGGGAAGCCGCGCATGCGCAGGCGATGGTCCGCCGCATCCTGGACCTGGACATGGAGAGCCCCGTTTTCGTCTACCCTTGAGCTTCGAAGTCGTGCCAACCCAAACCGGAACTCCGCATTCATGAATCGCCTGCTCGCGATCGCGCTGACCGCGCTGTTGTTCACCTCGCCCCTGACCGCCCAGGTGCCGGACGCGCCGACGCTCAACGCCACCAGCTACGTATTGATCGACTTCCATTCCGGCGAGACCATCGCCGCCGAACAGCCGGAATTGCGCGTCGAACCGGCCAGCATCACGAAACTGATGACCAGTTACGTGGTGTTCCGCGAGCTTTCCGACGGCAGGCTGAGCCTGGATGAACCGGTGCGGATCAGCGAAAAGGCCTGGCGAACGGGCGGTTCGCGCATGTTCGTCGAGGTCGGCAGCGAAGTCGCCGTCGAGGACCTGCTCAAGGGAATCATCGTCCAGTCCGGCAACGATGCCTCGGTGGCGCTGGCCGAGCACGTGGCCGGTTCGGAGGCGGTGTTCGCCCAGATGATGAACGCCGAGGCCGAGCGACTCGGGATGAACGGCACGCACTACATGAACGCGACCGGCCTGCCGCATCCCGAGCACTACACCACCGCGCGCGACATCGCGCGACTGGCGCGTGCGCTGATCGACGAATTCCCGGACTACTACCGCTGGTATTCGCAACCCGAGTTCACGTACAACGAGATCACCCAGCAGAATCGCAACCTGCTGCTGCGGCGCGATGCCTCGGTCGACGGGCTCAAGACCGGACACACCGAATCGGCCGGCTACTGCCTGGCGACATCGGCCGAACGCGAGGGCATGCGGCTGATCAGCGTCGTGATGGGCAGCGACAGCGAGAACGCACGCGCCACGGCCAGCCAGTCGCTGCTCAATTACGGTTTTCGTTTCTTCGAAACGTTCAAGCTGTACTCAGCGGGCGATGTGCTGGCCACGGCGCCGGTATGGAAGGGCGAAGTCGACGAGATGCGACTCGCCATTCCGGCCGATCTCTATGTCACCGTCCCGCGCGGCCGGCAGGGGGAACTGCAGGCCGAAGTCGAGATGCCCTCGCGGCCGGTGGCGCCGTTCGAGGCCGGCCAGGCGTTCGGCCGTCTGGAGATCCGGCTCGGCGATGAACTGCGGGTCGAGCAGTCGCTGAACGTCGTCGACGATGTCGCCATGGCCGGCTGGTGGGGCCGAACCACCGACGGCCTGGGACTCTGGTTCGACGGGCTGTTCGGCGGCGAGTGAACGGAGTCGTGGAACTCGATGACCAGGGTCGGCTCCGATTTCCCTGCCGCTATGCGGTCAAGGCGCTGACCCACGCCCGCGAGCACGCCGTGGGTCAGGTCGTCGAGGCGATCGCGACGCTCGGCGCGCGACCCGAACGCGACAGCGTCAAGGTGCGCCCCAGCCGAAACGGCCGCTTCCAGAGCATCACCGTGGAAGTCCACGCCGAATCCAGGCCGGAGCTTGAAGCCGTGTATGCCCGTCTGCGCGCGCTCGACGTCGTGGTCATGACGCTGTGAGCGACGGGAATGCGCTGCAGGTGCGCCGGCTGGGGCGGCGGGCGTACATCGACACCTGGCGCGCCATGCAGGCGTATACCGACCGACGCGACGCCGACAGCCCGGATGAGCTCTGGCTGCTCGAACACCCGCCGGTGTTCACCCAGGGCCTGGCGGGCCGACCCGAACACGTGCTCGATCCGGGCGACATTCCGGTCATCGAAACCGACCGCGGCGGCCAGGTGACCTACCACGGGCCCGGACAGATGGTCGCCTACCCGCTGCTGGACATCCAGCGGCTGGGCGTCGGCATCCGGGATCTGGTATGCCGCCTCGAAAGCGTCATCATCGACCTGCTGGCCGAGCACCGAATCGCCGGGGAGCGACAATCCGGCGCGCCCGGCGTGTTCGTAGAAGGCGCCAAGATCGCCTCGATCGGCATGAAGGTCCGCCGTGGCTGTACCTTTCACGGCATCGCGTTTAACCTCGACATCGATTTGACGCCGTTCGAACGCATCAACCCCTGCGGATTCGCGGGGCAGCCGATGACGCGACTGGCCGATCTGCGCCCGGATGCCGATCTCGCGCGGATTCCGGAACGGTTCGCGCAACGGCTCGCCGACGGACTGGGGCTTGACTGGGTGTATTCAGCAACCCATGATGCGGAACAGGCGGTCGAATCAACCACGCCGGCTCCAGGCACCAGCGCCGGCTGAAGCAGGGCATGGATACGCTCGGGTCGGCTTACCCGTGCAGCAACCGCGAATGTGTATCAAAGCGCATGAACATGAAACCAACAGCACCGATTTCGGGTCCGATATGGTCATGAATACCAGAATCCTGCAATTCGCAACGGCAATCGCGCTCCTGATCGGCGCGGTCTGCACGCACGCCGAAGAAGTCGACGACACGCCGCAGGCCGAACCTGCCGCGTCGCTGGCTCCGTCCACGGAACAGCGATTCGCGACCCGGCTGGCGTCCCGGTTCCTGACCAGCTATCACTACCAGAGCGAGGATCTCGACGACGTGCTCGCCGAGCGCATCTTCGACAACTACCTCGAATTGCTGGATCCGAACCGGATGTATTTCCTCGCATCCGACATCGACCAGCTGGCGCGTTATCGCACGCGTCTGGACGATGCGCTGCGTTCGGCCGAGATCGAACCGGCATTCGAGATCTTCAACGTCTATCGCCAGCGGGTTCGCGAGCGCATCGAACACGCGGTGGTGCTGCTGGGCAACGAATTCGACTTCACCGTCGACGAGGAGTACGGCTTCGACCGCTCCGAGGAACCCTGGGCCGAGACTCCCAGCGAGCTGGACGAGATCTGGCGCAAGCGCGTCAAGAACGACTGGCTGGGCCTGAAGCTGGCCGAGCGCGAGGTCGACGACATCCGGGAAACGCTGGACGGGCGCTACAACAACATCAACAAGCGCGTCAACGAGTTCAACTCCGACGACGTGTTCCAGTTCTTCATGAACGCCTACGCCAGCGCCATCGAGCCGCATTCGTCGTACATGTCGCCGCGTCTGGCCGAGAACTTCGAAATCTCGATGAAGCTGTCGCTGGATGGCATCGGCGCGCTGTTGAGCAGCCAGAACGAGTACGTCGAGGTGCAGGAAATCGTCCCCGGCGGCCCCGCCGACCTGGACGGTCGGCTGCAATCCGGCGATCGGATCATCGGCGTCGCGCAGGGCGAGAAAGACGTCGTCGACGTGGTCGGCTGGCGCCTCGACGACGTGGTCGACCTGATTCGAGGCGAACGGGAAACCGTGGTGCGCCTGGAAATCCTGCCGGCCGAGACCGGAGTCAAGGGACCGGCCGAGATCATCGACATCGTGCGCAACGAGGTCAAGCTCGAAGAACAGGCGGCCCAGGCCTCGGTCGAGGAAATCGAGACCGAAGCCGGAACCACGCGCATCGGCGTCATCGATGTCCCGGTGTTCTATGTCGATTTCAAGGGCCGTGCCCGCAATGAACCGAACTATCGTTCGAGCACGCGCGACGTGCGCCGCTTGATCAACGAACTGCGCGCTGAAGGCATCGACGGCCTGGTCATCGATCTGCGCAGCAACGGCGGCGGCGCCCTGGTCGAGGCGACGACGATGACCGGCTTGTTCATCGATACCGGGCCGGTGGTTCAGGTTCGCGACGCCAACGGCCGCGTCTCGGTCGAAGCCGATCGCGAGCCCGGAATGGCCTGGGACGGACCGCTGGCCGTGCTGGTCAATCGATCCAGCGCATCGGCCTCCGAGATCTTCGCCGGCGCGATCCAGGACTACGGCCGGGGCATCATCATCGGCGAGCCGACCTTCGGCAAGGGCACGGTGCAGAACCTGTTCAACCTGGACAACTATCTGACCGACGACACCAAGAAACTCGGCCAGCTCAAACTGACCATGGCCAAGTTCTTCCGCATCGACGGTGGCTCGACCCAGCTCCGCGGCGTGCATCCGGACATCACCCTGCCCAGCTTCGGCGACCCGGCCGAGTACGGCGAGAGCGCCCTGGACTATGCGATGGAGTGGAGCCAGATCGACCAGGTCGACTATCGGCCGGTCGCCGATCTCTCGCCGCTGCTGCCGGCCGCGCGCGAGCGTCACCTGGCGCGACGCGACAGCAACGAGGAACTGCAGTCACTGATCGACGATTTCCGGCATTACGAGAAGCTCGGCGAGCGCACTCGCGTCTCGCTGCTGGAAAGCGAACGGATCGAGGAACAGGAAGATGCCGAGGCCCGCCGCGCCGCCCGTTTCGCGCACTCCGGCGGCGAAGTGGCGCTCGACGCCGCCGAAAACGGCGAGGCAGACGACGGCGAAGGCGACGCCGGCAGCGCGGAGGAGTCGGACCGCGAAGGCGCCGAAGACGCGCTCGACGAAGAAGAGCCGGACATCCTGCGCAGCGAGGCGGCTCGCATCCTGGCCGACCTGATCGACCTGGACCGCGAACAGCATCGCCTGGTCCAGGTCCGCGAACCGGCCGCTTCGCGCTCGCTGAACTGATCGGACGCGCACGCCGATGGCGGATTGCACATCGGCGCGGCGCTCACGACCATCGGCATGAGCGACGAGCTGCTGCAGGTGGCGGTACCGGCCCCCCTAAGGCGCCTGTTCGACTACGCCGCACCGCCCGGATCGAAGGCGCCGCCGGCCGGCTCCCGCGTGCTCGTTCCGTTCGGTCGAAAGCGGCTCGTCGGCGTCGTGACCGGCCACACGGAAGCGAGCCGCATCGCCCGCGACCGGATTCGGCCCATCGAGCGCGTCCTCGATTCCGGCTTGATCCACGCCGAACTGCTCGAGTTGCTGCAGTGGGCCGTGGGCTACTACGCCGCGCCGCCCGGAGAAATCGTCAGCCACGCGCTGCCAGCGCCGCTTCGTCGCAACCGTGAACAGCCCGAAGCCCGCACCGACTGGCTGTGCCTTGCGCCCGACACCGAAGCGGAATCGATCGTCGATGCGCCGCGCCAGCGCGATATCGCGCACCTGTTGCATCACGGGCCGCGCCGCCGCGGCGACCTGATCCGGGCCGGCGCACGGGCCGATGCGCTGCGCCGGATGCTCGCCGGCGGCCGAATCCTGCGCTGCGATCCACCGCGCCCGCAACCGGTGCCCGGCCCGGCCCTGAACGCCGACCAGCGGCGTGCACTGGCGGCCATCCTGCGCGCGCGCAACCGCTTCGAGGTACTGCTGCTGGCCGGCGTGACCGGCAGCGGCAAGACCGAAGTCTACCTGCAGGCGGCCCGGCGGGCGCTGCGCCGCCAGCGACAGGTGCTGGTGCTGGTCCCGGAGATCGGCCTCACGCCCCAGTTCGTGCGACGGATCGAGTCGCGCCTGGGCGAGCACGCCGCCGTCTATCACTCCGGACTCGCCGACGGCGAGCGCGTCGAAAGTTGGCGCGCGGCGGCAGACGGCTCGGCCAGGCTGGTCATCGGTACGCGCTCGGCGGTGTTCCTGCCGCTGGCGCGACCCGGGGTGATCATCGTCGACGAGGAACACGATTCGTCGTTCAAGCAGTTCGACGGCATGCGCTATCACGCCCGCGATGTCGCGGTCATGCGCGCCAGCCGCCTCGGCATCCCGATCGTGCTGGGCAGCGCAACGCCGTCGCTGGAGAGTCTCGCCAACGCTGAGCGGCAGCGCTACCGAATGCTCGAGCTGCCGCGCCGCGCCGGCGCCGGCGAACTGCCGCGCTGGCGGATCGACGATCCCCGCGGGCAGCCGCTGGAGCACGGGCTGACGCCGGCATTGAACGAAGCGATTGCCGCCACGCTGGCGGCCGGACAGCAGGTGCTGGTGTACCGGAATCGGCGCGGCTTCGCGCCGGTTCTGTTATGCAACGAGTGCGGCTGGCAGGCCGACTGCGATCACTGCAGCGCGCACCTGACCCTGCATCGGACTTCGCGCAGGCTGATCTGCCACCACTGCGGCCGGGCGCAGCGGGTTCCGGTTCGCTGTCCCGGCTGCGGTTCGCCGCAGCTGGAACCGGTGGGCGCCGGCACCGAGCGCATCGAGCAGGCGTTGCAGAGCCGGTTCCCGGAAACGCCGGTGCTGCGAGCCGACCGCGACGCCGTGCGCGGGAGAGACGAGTTCGAGCAACTGCTCGGCCGTGCCGCCGGCGGCGATCCCTGCATTCTCGTCGGCACGCAGATGCTGGCCAAGGGACACCACCTTCCGGGGATTGCGCTGTCGATCATGCTCGATGCCGATCAGCTGCTGTTCAGCGCGGACTTTCGCGCCGGCGAACGCCTGGCCCAGAGCATCGTGCAGGTTTCCGGACGCGCCGGGCGTGAGCGCCCCGGGACGTTCATGCTGCAGACGCGCCATCCCGAGCACCCGCTGTTCGAGACGCTGGCGCGCGGCAATTACCTGTCTGCGGCGCGCCAGTTGCTGAGCGAGCGCCGCGACGCCGGGCTGCCGCCGTATCGCCAGCTCACCATGGTGCGCGCCGAAGCGCGTCAGGCCGAGCGCGCCTCCGCTTTCCTGTGCCGCGCCCGGGCCTTGATCCGCGAGCCCTCGATCGAGGTCGCCGGCCCGGTCGAAGCCATTCTGCAGCGAAGAGCCGGTCACTGGCGCTACCAGTTGTGGATGCTGGCCGATACGCGCGGCCCGCTGACGCGTGAAATCGCCCGGCTCGGCGAATCGCTCGAGACCCTGCCCGAGGCGCGCGGCGTGCGTTGGCACATCGACGTCGATCCGATCGAAATGTAGCGAGCGCCCGGGCCCGCGCGCACTTAGGCCGACGACCAGGCCGCTCCCTGGCGCCGCGGATCCGCGGCCTGCTGGGTATCGGAGACGGCGTGCACGCCGCCGAAGTACAGACTGCGGGCCGGCCAGCGGACCGCTTCGGGAAAGTTCCGATCCAGCCAGGCCCCGGTACGCTCCGACCAGGCGCCGGCCTCGAGCTCAATTCCCAGCCGACCGTTTTCGAGGTGTACTCGAGGCGCATCCACGGCCTCGGACAGCGACATGTCGAAATGCATCACGTTGCAGAGCACCTGCGCCAGCGCGGTGCGGATCCGGTTCGAGCCGCCGCTGCCGAGCAGAATCCGGCCGTCCGGGCGTTCGACCAGCGTCGGCGTGATCA
The DNA here is from genome assembly GCA_964415285.1 of uncultured Halomonas sp. Classification (GTDB taxonomy): domain Bacteria; phylum Pseudomonadota; class Gammaproteobacteria; order Xanthomonadales; family Wenzhouxiangellaceae. The sequence continues at coordinate 9,124 of CAYPZP010000019.1, forward strand.
TCGATGCCAGCCGACGATTGCGCGGCCAGTTGCCGAATCCCAGCCGATTCAGGTCTTCCTCCCCGAGCATGTTGTTGAGCACGAAACCGCAGCCGGGTACCGCGCGTCCGCAACCCTCGCCGTTGGACAGGGTCATGCCGGCCAGATTGCCGGAGCCGTCCCGCACGCTGATATGAGTGGTGCCGCGGCGGGTCATCGCGTGGGTCTCTCCCAGGTGCCGATAAGCCTGCATCAGCAAGCGGCTGCTGCGCAGGCAATCGGGACGCTCGAGCTCGGCGCGCTGGGCTTCGCTCACGCGCATCGCACAGGCCAGCGCATCCAGGTGCCGATCGCTTCCGAAGCGCGCGCCCGGCGCCAGCCCGTGTTCCAGCGCCTGGGTCATCAGCGCGGCCATCAGACCGCCGAAAGCCGGCGGCGGATTGGACCACACCCGCGTCGACCGGCCCAGCTGCCACTGCATCGGCTTGCGCCAGCGCACGCGATAGCCGGCCAGATCGTCGGCCGAAAGATGGCCGCCGTGTTCCAGGGAAAGCGCGGCGATGGCCATCGCCACGTCGCCGCGATAGAACTGCTGCGACCCGGCCGCGGCGATCGCTTCGATGAAGTTGCCCAGGTCAGCGTTGTGCACGACCTCGCCGGCTTCGGGCAACGCCGCGGTCGCGCTGTGCAGGCCGAATATCCGCGCCGCGCCATCGCTGGCGCGCACGATCGGCTGGAGAATCCGAAGCGCCTCGGCCTGGACCGCATTGAGCACGACACCATCGCGTGCCAGCGAGACGGCGGGCGCGGCAAGCACCGGCATCGGTACGCTGCCGTAGCGCTGATGCAGCGCGAACAGCCCCGCGATCATTCCCGGGACGGCTGCCGAACCCAGGCCGATATGAAACTCCTGCTGATCGGACCCGAAATTCCCCTGGATCGGAAAGAAATCCAGCCCGTCGACGCGTCGGCGTCGCGGCGTCTGCGTGAAACAGTCGGCGATCACCGGACCGCGGCCGAAGCCCCGAACCAGCGCGTGCCCGCCCCCGCCGGGCGAACACAGCACCGGTTCGGCCACGCACGCCGTCCAGGCCGCGGCGATCAGCGCATCGACCGCATTGCCGCCTTCGCCCAGGATCGTGACCGCCGCCGCGGTGGTATCGGAATGGCCGCTGGCCACGCGCGCGATCGTTTCGCTCATCCGCGTCATTTTGCCCAACCCGCCGCCAAAATGTGAACGCGTTCCGAGCCTGCGACGCGCGCGGTCGATATACTGAATCCAGTTCACCTCCCCGGTCAGCCGTGTTGAAGCTCGCGAATCTCGTCCGAACCCTGGTATTGCTGGTTTCGCCCGCCTTCTGGCCGGCGCTCGCGACGGCCCAGATCCCACCCGATGTGACGCTCGATCCGGTACCCGGCGTGTCCGGCCTGGTCGGCCCGCTGGGCATCAAGCATGCCGACGATGGCTCGGGGCGGTTGTTTATCGTCGAGCAGCGCGGCACGGTCCGCGTTCTCGATGCCGGCGGCACGCTTCTGACCACGGAATTCGTGAGCCTCGGCTCGCGCGTGGCAACGAACGCCAACGAGCGGGGTTTGCTCGATATCGCCTTCCACCCCGAGTTCGTGCTGAACGGGCGCTTCTACCTGCACTACTCGGCGGGCAGCAACCGGCCGTCCGGAACTTCGGTTGGCGATTCGGTCGTGGCAGAGTTCATCGATAACGGCGATCCGGATCTCGCGAACACGGTGCCCGAGCGCATCATGCTCACCGTCGGTCAGGACTTCTCGAACCACAACGGCGGACAGATGGAGTTCGGGCCCGACGGGTATCTGTATCTGGGGCTGGGCGACGGCGGCAGCGGCAACGATCCCTGCAATCGCGCCCAGACGATCGATCCGAGCAACATCCAGACCGGCGGAAGCTGCCGAGGCGAAGAGAGCGTCGCCCTGCTCGGCAAGATGCTTCGCATCGACGTCGACAGCACGACGCCGGCCGGCACCAACAATTTGTGCGGTGCGGCCGGCAACGGCGCGGCCGAGTACGCCGTGCCTTCCGAGAATCCGTACTTCGGCCAGGCCGACCGCTGCGGCGAGGTGCTGCTCTACGGCCTGCGCAACCCCTGGCGCTGGAGCTTCGACCGCCAGACCCAGGATCTCTGGATCGGCGACGTCGGACAGAACACGACCGAGGAGGTCAGCCTGCTGGCCTGGCCCCTGGCCGTCGACGAGAACCTGGGCTGGAATATCTGCGAGGGCAGCACGCTGACCGGTGCTTCGACGGCACCATGCACGAACGCGCTGCCCGATTCGATCATCCCGGTGCTCGAATACCCGACGGGTCTGACGTTCGGACGTTCGATCACTGGTGGGTATCGCTATCGTGGGCCGATCGGCAGCATCCAGGGCACCTACGTCTTCGGCGACGCGGTCAGCGGCAACATCTGGTTCGCGACCGAGGATGCCGGCAGCTGGACGTTCGAGCTTTTTGAAGCCACCGGGGCCAGCGTTCGGTCGTTCGGCGAGGACGAACAGGGCAACCTGTACGCGTTGTCCGGCAGCACGCTGCTGCGCTTCGAAGGCGATATCACCGACCTGATCTTCAGCAACGGCTTCGAAACACCATCCTCCCGCTGAGCCGCGGCTGGCCCGGCAGACGCCCAGTCAGAACTCCGGTGGCCCGGCACCCGGATCGAAGCAACGCTGAATCCGCGAGCCGGAGCCCTGGAACCCGAAATCGAACGCGCCTCGGCGCTACCCGATCGCCTCGAAGCGGTTCGCGTCGCGGTTCTTGCGCACGTGATGCGGATCCCATACGCGGCCGTTCATGACGATCCAGACCCCCGGCGGCAGCGTCTGCACGGCGCCTACCGCGCAACCGATGTTGAACACCGCGTCGGAATCGATGAAGCGGGCCGGGTTGAGCGCGCCGGTCATGACGATGACGCGCTGATCCTGCTTGCCCAGCGCCAGCGCCGTTTCGACCATCGTGTCGGTGCCGTGGGTGATCAGGAAATGACGCGCGTCCGATGCCTCGACCGACCGATGCACGAGCTCGCGGTCGGCGTCGGTGAACTCCAGCGAGTCCTTGCGCAAAAGCGGCTGGACCTGCCAGCGGAACGCGACGTGCATGTCTGCCAGGATTCGCCCGATCTCGGGCTCGCCGATCTTGTAGTCGGACTTGTCGTCGTAATAGATCTTGTCGATCGTCCCGCCGGTGGTAATGACTTGCAGAAGTTTCAAGTGGAGGATTCCCGGTGATGGTTCAGGTGATGACGGCCTGGCCGGCGCCGTCGTCGTCCAGCGGCTCGAGACCGAAGCGATTGCGCGCGAAATGCTGCGCGGCGGCCAGCGGTCGCTCGTCGCCGGTCGGCAGGCGTCGCGACGCCAGGCCGATCAATTCCACCAGTGCCGTGGTGCGGTACAGATTCAGCGCGATGCCGCGGGCGTTGGCCTCGAGCACCGCGGAGTCGCGGTCCAGCCAGCCGGGAACCTGCTCGATCGCCTCGCGAGCCGTCGCGACGGGCGTGCCGAGTCGTGGACCGGAAACCGCGGCCAGGCTGTATCGCATGCGCGCGATCCAGGGGTCGATCCCGACCGCGGCGATCGCGCGCAGCAGGTCCAGCGACAGCACGTTGGTGGTGCCTTCCCAGATCGGAAGCACCTGGACATCGCGCAGCAACTGGGGCAAGCCGGTGTCCTCGACGTAGCCGGCGCCGCCGAAACACTCCAGCACTTCGGACACCACGCGGACCACGTCCTTGCCGGTCCCGAGCTTGACCATCGGGGTGAGCAGCCGAAGCAGTTCGGGACTGGCATCGGCCGAACCCCGCTCTACCCGGCCGAGTTCGGCAACCATGGCCAGCGTCGCGCAGGCCGCGGCCGCCTGGTCGGCCTCAAGTCCTGCCAGCGTCTGGCGGTGCAGCGGCTGTTCGATCAGGGGCCGACCGAATGCCCGGCGCCGGGCGGCGTAGGCGGCGGCCAGCGCAATGCCGCGACGCATCATGGCACACGCCGTGACCGCATTCCAGGTCCGGGTCAGGTTGAGCATCGGCGCGATCGCGGCGACGCCTCGCTCCAGGCCGGACACCGGAGTCGCCGGCGCATCGTGCAGCCACAGTTCCGCGGTCGGCAGCTTGCGTGTACCCAGCTTGTCCTTGAGCCGGAGAATCTCGATCCCGTCGAGGCGCCCGTCGGCATCGTGCGGTTCGACGTAAAAAAGCGCCAGCCCGCGGGAACCGGCCGGATTGCCGACCGGGCGCGCCAGCGTCAGCGCCATTTCCGAGGTCGCGGCCGACGTGAACCACTTCCGGCCGGTCAGCCGCCAGTGTCCCTGTGCGTCGCGCTCGGCGCGGGTCTCGCTGGCGCTGACGTCGGAGCCGCCGATGGTCTCGGTCATCCACTGGCCCGAGGTCCAGAACGCCTCACCGTCGCGCGCCAGCAGATGCGGCAGCGCGCGCGAGGCGAGCTTGGCGTTGCCGACGTCGGTCAGGATCCGCGCCGCGCCGTCGGTCATCGCCAGCGGGCAGCCGTAGAAATCAGTGGACGGGATGAACAGCCAGGCGCGCGCGAACTGGATGGTGCGCGCGTGTTCGCCCAGCGACTCGTCGTAGCCGGCCGCGACCAGGCCATAACGAGCCGCCCAGTGCTTGGCGCGCTGCCACAGCGGCGTCAGCTCGATCGCATCGATTCGCTCGCCCCAGGCGCTCCACTGGATCAGGCGCGGCTCGTTGAGCCGATCGGCGAGCTGCATGTCGTACCACTCGCCGCCGGCGCGAGCGCCGATCTCTTCGAGCAGGGCCCGCTCCGCATCCACGATATCGGCAGGCAATCGCGCCTCCACCCAGGCGCGCAGCACCCAGTCTTCGGTCCACTGGTTACCGAGTTCAGGAGGCGGCTGGATGAAGGACAGCGGGGTCGAGTGCATGCTGCAAGCTCGCGATCGTTCGGGTGTCCGCGAAGTATATCGGTCCTGCCAGGCAAAGCAGGTCGCACGCGAAGGGGCTGGTGTGTCCCGTCGTTCATGCTGCAACTTTCAGCGAGTCGGAAAGCGCTTCGCTGCAAGGCAGGGCTCACCCTTCGGGAGTGCGTCCGGGTCGACATTGCGACGTCCCGACCCTTGTAAGGGGCCTGCCATTCCCAGCCGGTCGCGCCTTGCACTGTCGACTCGGTCACACTCTGAATGTGACGGGTTGAGCGACGGGTACACTAGCGGGCGGCGCGCTGGCGCACCCCCGCCAGGGCCAGGAAATAGGCCGAGATCAGCGCGATCTCGAGCAGCGCCACCGGGCGCGCCACGGGATCGACCCATGCCTCGCTGACCGCGATACAGAAGTAGATCAGCAGCAGCATGCCGCCGACGACCAGGGCATTCAGCCGCAGTCGCCAGATCCACCACAGCGGCAGCAGCAGCGGCACCGTCGCCAGCAGCAACGTCGCCGTCCGGCCCATCGGCGGGTCGGGTGCGAGCAGGCCGAACCACGCCAGCTGTATGCCGATCAGCGTCAGCCAGATCCAGCGCGCCGCCGCCACCGGCGGCAGCTTCACAAGCGCGCCGCCACGTCGGCCACGCGCCGGCCCAGCGCCCGGGCCAGCCGGATCTCGACCTCGTCCAGCGCACGATCACTGTCGGGGCCGGACCAGTGGCTCGCGCCGTAGGGGGTCCCACCCGATTCGGTGGTCGCCAGACTGCGCTCGGTGTAAGGGAGACCGACCAGCAGCATGCCGTGGTGCAGCAGCGGAATCATCATCGACAGGAGGGTCGCCTCCTGCCCCCCGTGCAGGCTGGACGTGGAGGTGAACACCCCGGCCGGCTTGCCGGCCAGCGTGCCGGAAAACCACTCGGTACCGGTCGAGTCGAGAAAGTGCTTGAGCGGCGCGGCCATGTTGCCGAAGCGCGTCGGGCTGCCCAGGATCAGCCCGTCACAGTCGGCGAGATCGGCACGCTCGACCAGCGCCGGGCCGTCGTCCGGCAGGTCGCGGCGCTCCGGATCCACCGCCGAGGTAATCGGCGCGACGCCGCGCAACCGGGCGGCACAGCCTTCGACGCTTTCGACGCCCCGGGCGATCTCGCGCGCAAGGTTCAGCGTGTTGCCGTAGGCGGTGTAGACAATGATCAGGATTTCGCGCACTACCGTCTCCGCTGCTGAAGAATGTCCAGAACCGCCTCGGGCGGACGGCCGATGCGCGCGCGCTCGCCGACCTCGACGATGGGGCGCTGAATCAGGATCGGGTGCTCGCTCAGGATCCGCAACAGCGATTCGTCGTCCAGCGCGTCCAGCGCCAGCCCGAGCTCTTTCCAGGTCGACTCGCCGGTGCGGACCATCTCGGCCGGGCCGACGCCGAGCCTGGCGGCGATCTGGCGCAGTCGGGCCGGGTCCGGCGGATCGTCGAGGTAGCGAACGATTTCAGGCTCGATGCCGTGCTCCCGCAGCAGCGCCAGCGTGGTGCGGCTTTTCGAGCAGCGCGGGTTATGGTGGATAATGACGTTCATGCAATCTCCAGAGCAACCAGAACCAACGCTGTATTCTGAACGATCCGCGTCAATCCACGAGCTGCCGAGCCGACTCGGCGCGCTGCTCGATCCGCGCTGGCTTCGGTCGTTCGGCGCTCACCTATGGGCGCACTTCCGGGAAGACCGCAATTTCGAATCGGCCGGCGCGCTGAGCTACACTAGCCTGCTGGCGCTGGTGCCGTTGATGGCCGTGATTCTCGGCGTGCTTTCGGCGTTCCCGGTGTTCGACTACGGCGTCGAGCAGCTACAGGACTTCATCTTCTCGAATTTCGTTCCCGCCGCCGGCGACGTCGTGCGCGAGTATCTCGATCAGTTCGTCCAGCGCTCGGCCGGGCTGACCGGCACCGGCACGCTGTTCCTGGTGGTCACGGCGCTGATCCTGATATCGACGATCGAGAGATCCCTGAACCGGATCTGGCGCGTCGACCGCCCACGCCGTCCGAGCAGCCGCCTGATCGTCTACTGGGCGGTGCTGACGCTGGGACCGCTGATGCTGGGGGCGAGCCTGGGTCTGACGTCCTACCTGGCTGCGCTACCCCTGCTGGCACCGGAATTCGTTCGCGGCCCGCTCCAGTCGCTGACGTTCGCCGCCACGCCCTTCCTGGTCGCGATGCTGGCCTTCACGCTGATCTTCATGATCGTCCCCAACCGGCGCGTGCGCTGGAATCACGCGCTGGCCGGCGCGGCCTTTTCGGCGCTGGCGTTCGAGCTGTCCAAGCGCGGCTTCGTATTCTACATCAGCAATTTTCCGACCTACGAGAAGCTCTACGGGGCGCTGGCGACCATTCCGATCTTCCTGGTCTGGATCTACGTCTCCTGGGTCGTGATCCTGCTCGGTGCCAGCCTCGCTGCCGCGCTGACCACTTTCAACTACCGGCGCGCCGACTGGCGCTGGAATCGGCGTCATCACCTGCTGCTCGCGCTGCGGCTGCTGGCCCACCTGTGGCGTGCGCAACTCAAGGGTCGCGGCATCTCGCACGGCCGAATGCTGGAGCTCGAGAGCGCGGCCACCGATGCCGAGCTGAGCCGGCTGCTCGATCGGCTACAGCGCCGCGGTTTCGTGCACCGCGACGAAGACGGCGACTGGTTTCTCGGCACCGATCTCGACGAAACCACGCTGGCCGATCTGTATCATGCCCTGGAGTTGGTGCTGCCGGTCGACGAGCTCGACGCGTTCCCCGAGCGAACGCCCGTCGATCGCCAGGCGATCGCGGCGCTGAACGAAATCCGCTCGACGGCCGGTCCGGTGTTCGAGCGGCCGCTGAAATCGTTCGTTGTCGAAGTCCCCAACGGATCCGAGGCCGGCCCGAAGACCCGGCATGCTGGACGTCAACCCGGAGGTTGATCTTGAACAAGCCCGTAACCTGGAAAGGGATTCGCTCCCTGCTACCGCTCGCACTCTTGCTCGCAGCGGCCACGGTCGCGCTGGCGCCTTCGACGGCGCGGGCCGAACCGATCGACTTCGAATTGCCGATGCTCGGCGCCGATTCGGCGCGCCTCAGCGACTGGCGCGGCCAGTGGGTCGTGGTCAATTACTGGGCGACCTGGTGTGCACCGTGCCGCAAGGAAATTCCCGATTTTTCGGCCATGCACGACGCGCGCGCCGACATCACGGTTCTGGGTCTGGCGTTCGAAGATACCGACGTCGAGACCTTCGAGGAGTTCCTGATCGACTACCCGGCCAGCTACCCGATCCTGCTGGTCGACGTCTACGCACCGCCCGAAAGCCTCGGCGCGCCGCGCGCGCTGCCGACGACCCATCTCGTGGACCCGTCCGGCGAACTGGTGGAGACCTGGCTCGGCCCGATCACTTCCGAAGTCATCACCGAACGCATCGACACCGGAGGCTGACGGCATGACGCAGTGTCGCCGCCATTTCGTTTCCGGCCGCGTCCAGGGGGTGTTCTTCCGCGACTCGACGCGCCGACAGGCCGAGCGGCTCGGCCTGACCGGCTACGCGGTCAACCTCGACGACGGACGCGTCGAGGTCCTGGCCTGCGGACCGGCGCATGCGCTGGACCGGCTCGAGCGCTGGCTGCACGACGGCTCGCCGGCCGCGCGCGTTACCGAGGTCCGCGTCGAACCCGCCGACGACGATCCGCCCGATCGGTTCACGACCGGCTGACGTCCGACCGCTCCGGATCCGCGGCGTGGTTCAGTCCGCGCCCGCCCGGTCCCCGGACCCGGTCAGCGCCAGTATCCGTTGCGCCGCCGACTCGGCCGCATGGCCTGCCAGTTGCGCATGGATGGCATCGGCCCGGATGCGGTACGCGGCGACGCGAGACGGGTCGGCCAGCCAGGCCTCGACATCGGCCAGCAGCCGCTCGGGGGTGGCCTCGTGCTGGATGCGTTCCGGGACCAGCGCCTGGTCGGCCAGCACGTTGGGAAGGGAGACGTGGCGCGACTTGACCAGATGGATCGCGCGCGCGAGCCGGTAGGTCGCCGCCGGCAGCCGGTAGTAGACCACCATCGGCGTGCGGCTCAACAAGCCCTCCAGCGTAACGGTACCCGAAGCGGCAGCCGCGACGTCGGCGGCGACCAGGCCTTCGCGGGTGCGGCCGACGAGGACGTCCATGCCGACCTCGCTCGGGTCGATGCCCGCCGCGGCGCGGAAGCGTTCGCGGTCTTCGTCCGCGGCCAGCAGCAGCAGCATGCGGCAGGCGCGCCGGGACGAGAGCAACCGCGCAAGCCGCGTCAGCAGCGCCGCGTGCCGGGCAATCTCGCCGCCGCGGCTGCCGGGCAGCAGGGCAATGGCGGGATCGTCCGGCCCGAGCGCCAGCGCGCGCCGGGCCGCGCTGCGGTCCGGGTTCAACGGCAGCGCGTCGGCCAGCGGATGGCCGATGAATCGCGCGTCCAGCCCGGTGCCGTCGAACAGCACCGGCTCGAACGGGAACAGCGTCAGCAGGAGATCCAGCGAGCGCACGATCTTCGGGATGCGATAGCGGCGCCAGGCCCAGACCGACGGCGCGACCACCTGCACCGTCCTGACGCCGGACCGACGCAGCGAGCGCGCCAGCCCGAGATTGAAGTCCGGCGAGTCGATGCCGACGAAGGCGTCAACGCCGGCATCCAGGATCTGCTGTCGCAGGCGCCGGCGAAGCCGGAGCAGACGCGGAACGTGACGTACCACCTCGAACAGCCCCATGACCCCGAGTTCGTCGACATCCGCCAGTGCGCGGACGCCGGCCCGCCGCATCCGCGGTCCGGCGACCCCGATCAACTCGATCTCCGGATGGCGGCGCAGGAGCGCTTCGGCGACTTCGCCGGCCAGTTCGTCGCCGGAGCGCTCGCCGACCGACAGCGCAATCTTCAGTGTCACCGCAGCAAGCCGCGCTGCGAGCCCTGGATGTCCTGAATGAAGGGAGACAGCTCCGGCTGGCCTTCCAGCCGCGCGTGCAGTTCCGACAGCGCCTGGTCGCGCGTCAAGCCCATCCGGTAGACGAGCCGGTAGGCTTCGCGGATGTTGCGGATCTGGCGCGGGTCGAATCCGCGACGCTTGAGGCCTTCGGTGTTGACGCCGCGCGGCCGCGGCGGATATCCCGAGATCATCACGTAGGCCGGCACATCCTGGCCGACGCCGCCGTACATGCCGAGAAACGCGTGCGCGCCGATGCGGCAGAACTGGTGCGCCCCGGAGAACCCGGCCAGCGTGACGTAATCACCGACGGTCACGTGTCCGGCCAGCGTGGCGCCGTTGGCGAACACGCAGTTCGAACCCACCTGGCAATCGTGCGCGATATGGCTGTAGGCCATGATCCAGTTGCCGTCGCCGAGCCGGGTCACGCCGCCGCCGTCGTCGGTGCCACGGTTGATGGTGACGTACTCCCGGATGGTGTTGTCGGCGCCGATTTCCAGCGCCGAGTCCTCGCCGGCGTACTTCTTGTCCTGCGGTTCCTCGCCGATCGACGCGAACTGGAATATGCGCGAACGCGGGCCGATGCGGGTTCGCCCGGTGATGACCGCGTGCGGCCCGACGTGACAACCGTCACCGAGCTCCACGGCCTCGCCGACTACGGCGAACGGTCCGATCTCGACATCCGCGCCGATCTTCGCGCCCTCGGCGACGACCGCGGCGGGATGGATCACGTCGGCTCCGGGCGGGCGGCGCACAGCATTTCGCAGCCGGCGACGCGCTCGCCCTCGACGAAGGTTTCGGCGTGGTACAAACCCATGCCCCGCATCGTGCGCTTCTGCTGGACGCGGAACTCGAGCTGATCGCCCGGAATCACGGTCTTCGAGAAGCGCGCCTTGTCGATCTTGACCAGGTAGAACAGCTGTTCGGGTGCGCCACTACTCTGGCGCGCCAGATGCGCGAGACAACCCGCCGCTTGCGCCATGGCTTCGAGAATCAGCACGCCGGGCATGATCGGGTGACCCGGAAAATGCCCCTGGAAGAACGGTTCGTTGATCGTCACGTTCTTCATAGCGCGGATGCTGGGCGGGTCTTCAAGCGAGTATTCAAGAACCCGATCGACGAGCAGGAACGGGTAGCGATGCGGCAGCAACCTCAAGATCTGCTCGATGTCGATTTGGGGCGAATCGCTCATGGGAAAAGGGCTCCTGATGGGTGGAAAATCAGCGCTTTTCGGGCCGGAACAATCGCTCCAGCTGGGTCAGGCGAACCAGGATCCGCTGCCAGGTTCTCAATGGCCGCGCCGGAATGCCGGAGCCGTACTGACCCGGTTCCCGGATCGAATCCAGCACCGCGCTCATCGCCGTGATCACCACATGATCGCAGATTTGGAGGTGCCCGCCGATGCCGCTGGCGCCGGCGATCATGCAGTAGCGTCCGATCGAAGTCGAGCCGGCAATGCCGACACAGCCGGCGATTGCAGTGTGATCGCCGATGCGCACGTTATGCGCGATCTGGACCTGGTTGTCGACGCGCACATCGCAGCCCAGGACCGTGTCTTCGACGGCGCCGCGATCGATCGTGGTGTTGGCGCCGATCTCGCAATCGTCTCCGATGCGCACCGAACCGACCTGCGCGACCTTGCGCCAGCGTCCCTGGTCCATGGCGAGGCCAAAGCCGTCGGCGCCGATCACGACACCGGGGTGGACGATGACGCGGCGGCCCAGGCTTGCGCCGGCGCCGACATAGACGTTGGCCACGAGATGGCAGTCGGCTCCGATTTCGACGCCGGGGTCCACCACGCAACCCGGGCCGACGATCGCACCGGCAGCAATCCGGACGTTCGAACCGACCACCGCGCGCGCAGCGATTTCGGCCCCGGCGTCGATCTGCGAATCGGCAGCGACGACCGCACTCGGATGGATTCCCGGCACCGCGGTCTTGCGCGGCGCGACGCACTCCAGCAGCTTCGCCCAGGCGGCATACGGCTCATCGACCACCAGCGCCGCGCCCGGACAGTCTCCGGCGGCATCGGCCGGAACGATGACGGCGCCGGCCGCGCTGCGCTCGAGCGCATCGCGATAGGCCGGGTTGGCCATAAACGAAACATCGTCGGGACCCGCCGCGGACAGCGTCGCCACCGACGCGGCCCGGCCGGAAGCGTCGCCGAGCAGGCGGGCATCGAGAAATTCGGCCAGGTCCCCGAAGCTCGCGGGCAGCCGGAAGCGCGAGGCGTTCGAGCTCATCGCTCGGAGCGCTGGCTCCGGCGAGCGTAGTCGGTTTCCAGAAACGCCAGCACCTGGTCGGTAATGTCGATGGTCTCCGATGCATAGGCCACCGGACTGGACAGCACCAGGTCGTACCCCTGCCGTCGGGCGACGGTCTGGACCGCGACCTCGATCTCCTCGCCGAGTTCCTTGATCCGCTGGTTCCGCCGGAAATTCAGTTCTTCGGCCAGGTCCTCGCGACGTCGCTCGATCGAGCGCTGCAGGTTGCGGATCTCGCGCTGACGCGCAGCGACCTGCTCGCGCGTCAGGCCGCTCTCGGCGGCAAGCTGCTGCTCGAGTTCGAGCAACAGCTCCTCATCGGCCAGCAATTCGTTGTTGATGGGGCGGAATTCGACATCCAGCTCGGCCCGTCCGGCAATCACCTGGGGCGCGGTGTCGAGCAGCCGCTTCATGTCGACGTAACCGATACGGATATCCTGCGCCACGGCGGCGCCGGCCATCAGCATCGTCAGTAATGCAATACAGACTCGCACGTCGAGAATTACGGACCCAGAATCCCAGTCCGTACTATACCGCATCGACCCCGAACTCCTCCAGCCCGGCCCGGGGCACCCCGAGCCGGCGTTCGGGCCGCTGCGATGCGCGCGGAGCCGGGTCGCGGGCTACCGGATCAGAACTGGGTGCCGAACGAGAACTGGAGCGCCTGGGTCTCGTCGCCTTCGCGGTCCTTGAGCGGCATCGACAGGTTCAGGATGATCGGCCCGACCGGCGCTTCCCAGGTCAGCGACAAACCGGTCGAGGCGCGAACCAGATCTTGATCGAACGCGCCGATATCGGTAAACACGTTACCGGCGTCGACGAACCAGGCCATCCGGGTGCCGCTGGCTTCGATGAACGGCAGCGGGAAAGCGATCTCGACGCCGCCGGTGGCCTTGAAATCGCCGCCGACCGAGCGACAGAACTGGTCCTTCGGCCCCAGCGTGTTGTCGTCGAAGCCGCGCACGTCGGCGACCCCGCCGGCGAAGAAGTGTTCCCAGAACGGCAGGCCGGAGTCGGCGGTCACCACTTCATCGAGCTGGCAGTCGCCGGCCAGGATCTCGGGATCGACCGGCTCGAATTCCAGGTCGGCACCGTCATAGTTGTCGCCGTAGGACAGGTCGGCGCGCAGCACGAAAGCGAAGTTCCCGCCCAGCGGGAAGTACTTGCGTCCGCGATAGCTGGCGGTGAAGTACTCGCGCGTGCTTCCCGGCAGTGCGACGTTCAGGTTCAGCCGGTTGAGCGAGCCGCGCGTGGGCGTCAGGAAGTGGTTGCGCGTGTCGCGACCCCAGCTTCCGTTGACGAACAGGGTATCGACCTGTCGCTCGTCGCGGCTCAGAAATCCGTCTCCGTCCCGGTCCAGCGTGATCGCCAGCGGTCGCGTCACCCGGAACCGTGCCACCTGGGTCGGATCATCGTCATCCGGGTCGGGATCGAAGAACTCGAGCCGGCCGATATTGATATCCTGGCGGCGCACGCTGGCACCGAAACGCACGAAATCGATCTCGGTGATCGGGAAACCGAGATTTGCACCCAACGCGATCTGGCTGGTGGAGAAGGCCGAAATGTTGGCGCGGCCCTGGTTGAACTCGCTGTAGCCGAGGAAGTAACCGAGCGACACCCCGTCGTCAGTGAAGTACGGGTTGGTATAGCTGATGTTGGCGCTGCTGCTGATCGAGCTTCGGCTCAGGCCCAGGCCGATGGTGCGCCCGGAGCCCAGGAAATTCTGCTGCTGAATCGAAATCGAGGCGATCAGGCCCTGAAGCTGCGAGAAACCGAGTCCGACCTGGAAGCTCCCGGTCGAACGCTCTTCGACGCTGACGATGATGTCGATCTGGTCGTCGCTGCCCTCGACGGCCGGAGTCTCGATGTTGACGTTCTCGAAATAACCGATTCGCTGCAGCCGGATTCGCGAGCGGTCGACCGCCGCCTGGGAGAACCACGCGCCCTCGAACTGCCGCATTTCACGGCGCAGCACTTCGTCCTTGCTGAAGGTGTTGCCCTGGAATTCGACGCGGCGGACGTAGACGCGCTTGCCTGGTTCGACGAAGAAGGTGATTTCGACGGTGTTGTTTTCACGATCGATGCGCGGCACCGGATTGACGTTGGCGAAAGCGTATCCGAAGTTGGCCAGCAGCGCGGTGATCGTCTCGACGGTGCCCTCCACGCGCTTGCGTGAAAAGACCTCGCCGGGCTGGACCAGCACGAAGCTGCGAAGCGTCTCCTCGGCGAGGATCAGGTCTCCGGTCAGGTTGACTTCGCTGATCGAGAAGACTTCGCCCTCGCGAACGTTCGCCGTGACGTAAATGCCCTGCTTGTCCGGACTGATCGCGACCTGGGTCGACTCGATCGCGAAGTCCATGTACCCGCGATCGAGGTAATAGGCGCGCAAGCGCTCGAGGTCGCCGGACAGCTTTTCGCGCGTGTAGGCGGTTCGCCCGCGCCAGAACAGCAGCCCGTTGCTGGTATCGGACTCGAAGTCTTCGCGCAGTTCCTTTTCTCCGAAGGTCTCGTTGCCGACGATGTTGATATGCCGGATCTTGGCCTGGTCGCCTTCCCGGATATCGATCACGACATCGACCCGGTTGCGCGCAAGCTCGGTGATCTCTGGCTCGACCTCGACGGCGTAGTGGCCCTGGTTGAAATACTCCCGCGTCAATTCCTGCTGGATACGATCGATGGCGAGTTCATCGAAGACCTCGCCCTCCGCGATGCCGATTTCGGCAAGCGCGGGACGCAGCGATTCGGAATCGATCTTGTCGTTGCCCTCCAGCCGCACCGAGGAAATCGCCGGACGTTCGGCGACCCGGATCACCAGGATGTCGCCTTCCCGACCGACTTCGACGCGCTCGAAGAAACCGCTGCGGTACAGATCGCGGATGCTGGCGCGAATCAGCGAAGGCGTCAGCCGTTGACCGACTTCCACGGGCAGGAAACTGAATACCGTACCCTCGGAAATCCGCTGGAGACCATCGACGCGAATGTCCTCGACGGTGAAACTCGTGGTCTGAGCCGACGCCGAAAGCGTCACCACGGCCAGCAGCGCGATCAGGCATTGCAGCGGATATTTCAGCGGTCCCTTCATCGAAATCCTTCGCCTTTCCGGTCGTGTGCGGCGCTTGCAGTGGATGCGGCCGAGCCGCGGACTCTATTGAAGCAGCCGTAAGATATCGTTAAAGATCGCCACGCCCATCAGCGCCACGATCATCACCAGGCCGATGCTCTGGCCCAGAATCTGGCCGCGTTCCGATACCGGGCTGCCCTTGATCCATTCGATCAGAAAATACAGCAAATGCCCGCCGTCGAGCACTGGAATCGGAAGCAGATTGATGATGGCCAGCGACAGACTGATCAGTCCGAGAAAGAACAGAAATCGCGTCACCCCGAGACTCGCCGAGGTGTTGGCCATCTGTGCGATTGTAATCGGTCCCGACAGATTGCTCAGGGACGCGCTGCCGGTCACCATTCGGCCGAGAATCCCCAGCGTCGCCGACGTCAGCCGCACGGTTTCGCCGAAGGCTTCGCCCAGCGCCGTCACCGGGCCGTGCCGGAGGACCGTCCGGGTACGCTCGGCGGCGGCAACGACCTGGTCATCGGGCGCGACCGGGGCCACGCCGATCACTGCCCGGCCGTCGCGCATTTCCGGCACCAGCGTGAAGCTGCGGACGTTGCCGTCGCGCTCGACCGAGACCTCGATCGAATCCGACGCGAGCGCGGCTTCGGGAACCCGCTGCAGCAAATCGCGCCAGCCGTCGACCGGCTCGCCGGCAAGCGAGACGATCCGGTCGCCCGGCGCAAGCCCCGCGCGCTCGGCCGGGAGACCGGGCGAGACTTCGCCGATCACCGGCGGCAGATCCATCCGCCACGGTTCGATACCGATCGATTCCAGTGTCTGCTCTTCGTTGAAATCAGGGCCCAGGCGATCGAGCGCCAGTTCGATTTCGCGGCGTCGCTGCTGCTCGTCTTCGACGACCATGCGCAGCGGCTCGCGGTCCAGCGCCGGCGGAATCAACGCCAGGATCGCATGCGTCCAGGTCTCGACTTCCCGATCTCCGATGCGAACGATCAGATCGCCTTCCTCCAGCCCGGCCTCGCGCGCGATCCCGGCCGTATCGCCCACCACCGGGCGCACCTCCGGAATACCGATCATGAACATCAGCCAGAAAGCGGCGACGGCGAATACCAGATTGAAGATCGGCCCGGCGGCAACGATCGCGCTGCGCGTTGCCAGCGATTTGCGGTTGAACGCCTGATCGCGCTGATCGTCGGGAACCGGCGCCTCGCGCTCGTCGAGCATCTTGACGTAACCGCCCAGCGGAATCGCGCCGATCACGAACTCGACGCCGTTGCGCGCGCGGCGCCGCCAGAGCGGCTGGCCGAAACCCACCGAGAAGCGCAGCACGCCGACGCCGCTCCGACGCGCGACCCAGTAGTGGCCGAACTCGTGGAACGTCACCAGCAGGCCCAGCGCGACCACCAGCCAGAAGATGGAGCCGAGGATTTCCATGGTGTTAGCGTGCTCCCTTCAGTCCGGTGACTCCGACCGCATTTGCCGCGCCGGGTTCGGCACCGGCCATCGGTGCCGGGCTGCCGGCCACGCCGGACCGGTGAAATGGCCCGATCACGGGGACTGCGCCCACACCAGCAGGGCAAAGGCCGGCGCGGCCGCCGACAGGCTATCGACCCGATCCAGCAAACCGCCGTGACCCGGCAGCAGGCGCGACGTATCCTTGAGGCCCCGGTGTCGCTTGAACAGGCTGATCAACAGGTCTCCGCATACCGACAGGACGACCAGACCGAGCGCGGTGATCGCCGCGATCGTGGGTCCGAACGGGATGTCGGGCAGCAGTCCGCTGCACCCGGCGGCGACCAGCATCGCCAGCAGCGCGCCGCCGATGGCACCCGACCAGGTCTTGCCGGGGCTGATGACCGGCGCCAGTCGCGGCCCGCCGAAGCGATGACCCGTAAAGAACGCGCCGATATCGGCGGCGGCGATCAGCAGCAGCAGGTAGATGACCGCCCACGGATTGATGGCGTGAACCCAGGCGATGGCGGCGAAGGCCAGGACCAGGACCAGGCCGACCACGAACAGCTTGCCGGGCTGGAATCGTTCCGCGCCCGCGCGGCCGAAACCCGGAAACAGCAGCCAGATCGGCAGCGCAATCCAGAGCGCGAGCGCAAATCCGAACAACTGCGGCACGCGCGCCGGTTCGTGCACCAGCCAGACCGCCGCCGCGCCCGCCACGCACAGCAAAACGATCCACGCCACCTGCGCCAACGGCCACGACAGCCCGGCCAGTCGCGCACTCTCCCAGCCGCCGGCGACCAGCAGGATCGCGGCCAGCACCACGCTCAACCACAGCGGCGGCAGCAACAGCAATGCAGAAAAGACCAGCGTGGCGAGCACGATGGACGTGATGACCCGGGATTTAAGCATGCCGCAGCGTCGACGGGTCGGCGAGTCCTCCGAAGCGACGCTCCCGACGCGCAAAATCGGCCAGCGCGGCGTCGAGATCGTCCTCGGTGAAGTCCGGCCACAGTACGTCGCTGAAATACAGTTCGGTATACGCCAGGTTCCACAACAGGTAGTTCGAGAGCCGGCGCTCGCCGCCGGTCCGAATGAACAGGTCCGGCTCGGGCTGCCCGTGCAGCTGCATCGCGTCGGCAAGCCTCGCTTCGTCGATGTCGTCCGGCGACAGCGCGCCGGTCTGCACCCGGCGGGCCAGCGCCCGCGCGCCGTCGACGATATCGCCGCGACCACCGTAGCTGGCGGCGATGTTGAGCTGCAATCCGGTGTTGTTCCGGGTGACTTCCTCGGCGCGGGCCATGCCGCGCTGGAGCGATGCCGAAAACGCCTCGCGCCGGCCGATGAAACGCAGGCGCACCGCGTTCTGGTCGAGTTCCTTGACCTCGCGATCCAGCGCCCGCCGGAACAGGCTCATCAAGCGCTTCACTTCGTGCCGCGGCCGGCTCCAGTTTTCGCTCGAGAAAGCATAGACCGTCAGATACGGTATGCCGCGTTCGCCGACCGCGCGCACGATCCGCCGTGCCACTTCGGTTCCGGCCTGGTGACCATAGGTTCGCGGCTTGCCCCTGCGCCCTGCCCAGCGCCCGTTGCCGTCCATGATGATCGCGAGATGTTGCGGCATGCCCGCACGAGACATCGGATCAGATCTCCATGAGCTCTTTTTCCTTCTCCGCCACCATCCCGTCGATTCGCTCGACATGCTGGTCCGTCAACTGCTGGATTTCTGTCTCGCCGCGACGCTGGTCGTCTTCGCTGATGTCCTTGCTCTTGACCAGTTCCTTGATGTGATGGTTCGCATCACGCCGGATGTTGCGCACGGCGACCTTGGCCTGTTCGCCTTCCCCGTGAACGACGCGAGAGAGTTCGGTACGACGCTCCTCGGTCAACGCCGGCAGCGGCACGCGGATGACCGTCCCGGCCGTCGCCGGATTCAGGCCCAGGTCGGAGGTCAGGATGGCCTTCTCGATCTTGCCGACCATACTCTTGTCCCAGGCCGTGACCGCGAGCGTGCGCGAGTCCTCGACCGACACGTTGGCGGCCTGCGAAATCGGGACTTCCGACCCGTAGTATTCGACATGGACGTGCTCGAGCAGACTCGGGTGCGCCCGACCGGTGCGGATCTTTGCGAGTTCCGAGCGCAGCGAATCGAGACTTTTGTCCATGCGCGATCGTGCGTCTTTCTTGATGTCTGCGAGCATTGGTGAAATTCTCAAACGGTAGAAATCCGGGAAACGACTCGATTGTAGCAGTCCGGCTGCGTCGGATTACCCCGGGGGGGCGGAATCGAAGAACGATCAGGAAACGAGCGTGCCGATATCCTCGCCGGCAACCAACCGCCCCAGATTGCCGTCGCCGTGCAGCGCGATGACCCGGATCGGCATGGACTGGTCGCGGCACAATACCATCGCGTTGGCGTCCATGACGTTGAGCTTCTTCTCGATGACTTCGTCGTAACCGATCCGCCGGTA
>CAYPZP010000020.1:0-27268 GCA_964415285.1 uncultured Halomonas sp.
GGCATTCCACGCCCCGGGCATCCAGCCCGAGCCGGCGCGCGCGCATCGCGACCTGCCCGGCGGATTCCTCGCCGGTCACGTACAGCGCCCGGCGCTGCCCAGCAATCGCCGCCTGGGACTGCAGCAGCAGCGTCGACTTGCCGATCCCGGGATCGCCGCCGATCAGCACCACCGAGCCGGGCACCAGGCCGCCGCCAAGGACCCGGTCGAGTTCGCTCAGGCCCGACGAAAAGCGCGGCGTCTCGGAAGTCGAAACCGAATCCAGCCGGACCACGCGCCCGGAATCGCGCCCGCTCCAGCCGCTGCGACGCTGTCGCGGGCCGGAGTCGGCCCGTACGCCTTCGGAAAGCGTATTCCACGCCTGGCAGTCCGGGCACTGGCCGCTCCACTTCGACTGCGACGCGCCGCACTCGCTGCAGGTATAGACGGTCCTGGATTTCGCCACGCTGGAGCACCCCGGGAGGATCAGCAGCCCATGGTAGCCGCCGGCCGCCCGTTCGGGTGGTTAGAATCAGCGGGCACCCACGATCAGACCGCGTCGAGTCCCGCATGCGCCGCACCCGCCAGTGACGACCGAGAACCGCAATCCGAAAGTCGACCTGATCGGCGAATCGGCCGCCTTTCTTTCCGTGCTCGAGCAGGTCTCGCGGGCCGCGGCGCTGGACCGGCCGGTGCTGGTGGTCGGCGAGCGCGGCACCGGCAAGGAGTTGATCGCCGAACGCCTGCACTTTCTGTCGCCGCGCTGGGACCAGCCCCTGGTGAAGCTCAACTGCGCGGCCATTCACGGCGACCTGCTCGAATCCGAACTGTTCGGACACGAAGCCGGCGCGTTCACCGACGCCAGCCGACGGCGACGCGGGCGTTTCGAACGGGCCGATGGCGGCACGCTGTTCCTCGACGAATTGGCCTCGAGTTCATCCGCGGTCCAGGAGAAGATCCTGCGCGTCATCGAGTACGGTGAATTCGAGCGTCTCGGCGCGTCCGAGACGCTGCACGTCGACGTTCGCGTGATCGGCGCCGCGAACCAGGACCTGCCTGCCCTGTCGGCGCAGGGCAGGTTCCGTGCCGACCTGCTCGATCGGCTGTCGTTCGACGTCATCACGCTGCCGCCGCTGCGAGAGCGCATCGAGGACATCGAGGCCCTGGCCGAGCATTTCGCCATGCGGATGAGCCGGGAGCTAGGTCGCTCGCTGTTCGCCGGCTTTTCCCGCGACGCCCTGAACGCGCTGCGCGCGCATCCCTGGCCCGGCAATGTTCGCGAGTTGAAGAACGTCGTCGAACGCGCGATCTATCGCCTCGAAGACCCGGCCGGGGCGGTGCGCCAACTGAGCTTCGACCCCTTCGACTCGCCGTGGCGTCCGCGCGAGCGGGCGTCGGCCGACGACGCGCCCGCCGCGCTGCCCGACGACCTGCGGGCGTGGCTGGATGACCAGGAAAAACGCATCGTCGAGCGCGCGCTGTCGGAAAGCGGGGGCAATCGACAGCGCGCCGCCGAGCGGCTCGGACTGACCTACGACCAGCTTCGCGGCATCCTGCGCAAGCACGCCTGAAATCCGGCCCGGTCCGACACGGCCCCGGCCGGGCGCTGCAGCAAGGGCTCAGACGAGGCGATAGGACACGCGCCGTGTCACCCGGCACAGCAGCTCGTAGGGAATCGTATCGACCGCGCGGGCAACCCGCTCCACCGGCAGGCCGCGTCCCCACAGCACCACCGGGTCACCGACCCCGGCGTCGGGCTGTTCGGTCAGGTCGATCGTGATCATGTCCATCGATACGCGCCCGGCAAGCAGCTGGATGCGGCCGTTGACGCGCACCGGCGCGGCGTCCGGCATGTTGCGCGGGTAACCGTCGCCGTAGCCGATCGCGGCCACGCCGACGCGCAGGTCGCGCGCGGCCACGAAGCGCGCGCCGTAGCCGATGGATTCGCCGGCCGCGACCCGACTGACCGCCATCAGGCGACTGCGCAGCGTCATCACCGGATCCAGGCCCAGCGCCGGCCCGTCGCGATCGGCCAGCGGCGAGGCGCCGTAAACCAGCAGGCCGGCGCGGACCCAGTCCCGACGGGTGCCGGGCAGATTGAGCACTGCCGCCGAATTGGCCATGCATCGAGGCCCTTCGAGATCCTCGGTTGCCGCATCGAAGGCGTCGATCTGGGACCGGTTCAGCGGATGGTCGGCCTGGTCGGCGCACGCGAAGTGGGTCATCAGCACGATTTCCCCGACACCCGGCAGCGCGCGCAGCCGCCGGTGAACGTCGCCGACGTCGGCCAGCGGAAACCCCAGGCGGTGCATGCCCGAGTCGATCTTCAGCCACAACCGCTTCGACGAATTCGACCCGGCCTGCTCCAGCCATGCCAGTTGTTCCGGGCAGTGGACCACCATCTCGAGACGGAGCCGAGCCACGGCATCGAGCTCGGCCGGTGACATCACGCCCTCGAGCAGCAGCAGCGGGACGTCGCTGGCCAGGTTCCGCACGGCGCGCGCTTCATCCAGCGTGGCCACCGCCAGCATGTCGGCATCCAGCAGCGCCGGAAGACAGCCCTCCAGACCGTGGCCGTAGGCATCGGCCTTGACCACGGCCATCACGCGCGCCCCGCCGGCAAGCGCGCGAACGCGGTCGAGGTTATGCGCCAGTGCGGCGCGATCGATATCGGCGAAGGTGCTTCGGGACATGGCGAATTCGTGGGCTGCCGGAATCCGGGCCCGACTCAGGACCGGCGCGGCAGCAGCCAGCCGCTGCGCGCCCGGTATTCGCGCCAGCCGGGGTGGCGGCTCATGCGCTGCTCCTTGACCATCATGTTGACGGCGAACACGCCGCCCCAGACCCAGGCCAGCACCACGAACGGCAACCAGTGCCAGACCATCAGCGCGAAACTGCCGTAGATCATCATCTCGCCGAGGTAGTTCGGGTGACGCACATGGCGAAACATGCCGTCCGTGATCAGCCCGGGACGCTCCCGCAGGGTAAAGAACTTCTGCGCGTCGGCCGCGATCATGATGACGCAACCGAGCAGGCACAGCAGCGTGCATATGGCGTACCAGAACGCCTGGGGCAGCGGGTACGGCGTATCCGCGACCCCGGAGATCAGCAACCAGCCGAAGACCCAGTACCAGCCGAGCACGCCGACAAACGACATCGCTGCCCCGCCCAGCGTGACGCGCCGTTGCCAGGCCGGGTCCGGGAATGCCAGGTCCTTGATCAACCAGACCAGGCCGTAGCCGCCGTGCAGCGCGAAATACAACCACTCGCGCGTCGAGAAGGCTTCGTAATACAGCATCAGCGCCAGCAACAGCACCGGCGTGCCGGCCTTCTGGAAATCGATGACCTGATTGAACCGCCACGGCCGCGGGCCGCCGCCGAAATCGGTGGTCAACCAGTTCGTCCAGGCCTGAATCGACGCCGCCCGGGAACGATCCCGGGCGGCGTCACGATCCGGCTCGACGGAACGGACCGGGTCGGTCACATCGGGCCGCTGGTCTCGCCCGTACCCTCAACCGGCGCCAGTCCGCGTCGCTCCAGCAGCGGCCGGATCTCCGGCTCGCGACCGGCGAAGTCGCGGAACAGCTGCATGGCGTCCTTGGTGCCGCCCTTCGACAGCAGCGTTTCGCGGAAATGATCCCCGTTTTCGCGCGTCAGGCCGCCGTTTTCCTTGAGCCACTTGACGCTGTCGGCGTCCAGCACCTCGCTCCAGATATAGGAGTAGTAGCCGGCCGAATAACCCCCCATGATGTGCGAGAAGTAGGTGGTGCGGTAGCGCGACGGAACCGGCCCGTAATCGATGCCGGCCTCGTTCAGGCAGCGACTCTCGAACTCGAGAATCGCGTCGGCCGCGGGCACCTCGTCGGGACCCAGCGTGTGATAGCACATGTCCAGGATCGACGCGGCCAGATATTCGGTGGTCCGGTAACCCTCGTTGAACTGCTCGGCCTCGATGACGCGATCGAGCAATTCCTGGGGAATGCGCTCGCCGGTCTCGTAGTGCAACGCGTAGTTCTCGAGGATCGACGGCCACGTGGCCCACATCTCGTTGACCTGGGACGGGTATTCGACGAAATCGCGCGGTACCGAGGTTCCGGAGAAGCTCGGGTACTCGACATCCGAAAACAAGCCGTGCAGGGCGTGGCCGAATTCATGGAACATGGTCGTGACTTCATCCAGCGTCATCAGCGTCGGTTCGCCTTCGGGCGGCTTCGGGATGTTCTGGTGGTTGGCCACGACCGGCTCGGTGCCGAGCAGGTTGGCCTGCGATACGTAGGCGTTCATCCACGCCCCGCCGCGCTTCGAAGGGCGCGCGTAGAAATCGCCGAGGAAAATCGCCAGGCGCTCGCCGTCGGTGTCGAACACCTCCCAGACGCGCACGTCGGGGTGGTAGACGGGCAGATCCGGGCGTTCCTTGAACGTGATGCCGTAGAGCTGCTCGGCGGCATGGAATACGCCGTTGACCAGCACGCTGTCGATCTCGAAGTACGGCTTGATCTGGCTCTCGTCGAAGTCATAGCGCTGCTGACGCACCTTTTCGGCGTAGAACGGCCAGTCCCAGGACCGCAGCTCGAAGGATTCGTCGGCAGTGGCCTCGATCATCTGCTGCAGCGCCTGCGCCTCTGCGCGCGCATTGGCGACCGATACCGGCGCCAGCTGACCGAGCATCCCGTTGACCGCATCGACGGTCTTGGCCGTGCGTTCCTCGAGGACGTAATCGGCGTGGGTGTCGTAGCCCAGCAGCTGGGCCCGCTCGGCCCGCAGCCGCACGGCCGACGAGACGATCTCGCGATTGTCGAATTCGTTGGCGCGCGCGCCGCGCGCCAGCGACGCCTCCATCAGCCGCTGTCGCACGTCACGGTCGGCCAGCGATCCGAGCTGCGGCTGGCTGGAGTAGTTCTGCAGCGTCAATACGAACTTCCCTTCCAGGCCGCGCTCGGCGGCTTCGGCCGCGGCAGCGTCGATCTGCGCCGGGGTCAGCCCTTGCAGCTGATCGGCCGAATCCACGACCACCGCCGAGTCGTTGACTTCCTTGAGCACGTTCTGCGAAAACTCGGTACCCAGTCGCGCCAGCTCCGCGTTGATTTCGCGCAGCCGGGCCTTCTGCTGTTCATCGAGCCGCGCGCCGGCGCGCACGAACTCGCGGTGGGTTTCCTCGAGCAAGCGCATCTGCTCGGCGTTCAGGTCGAGGGATTCGCGCTGCTGGTACAGCGCATCGACGCGCGCGAACAGCGCCGGATTCAACTGGATCGCGTCGCTGTGCGCCGACAGCCTGGGCGTCATTTCGCGCTGGATTTCCTGCCGCTGGTCGTTGGTATCGGCGCCCACGAGATTGAAGAAGACCGCGGCGACGCGCGACAGCACGCGGCCGCTTCGCTCCATGGCCACGATGGTGTTGTCGAACGTCGGCGGCTCGGAGTTCTCGGCGATCTGCGCGATTTCCTCGAGATGCACTTCCATGCCCCGCTCCATCGCGGGCACGAAATGGTCGTCGGTGATTCGATCGAACGGCGGCATGCCGTTGGGCAATTCGGATTGTTCGAAGAACGGATTCTCCGTTGCCGCGTCCTGCACCTCGGCGGTCTCGGAAGGAGACGCCGCCGCCGGTTCCTCGAGCGGCGCGGTTTCCGGCGCAACGGGTGCTTCCTCGCCGCCGCACGCGACCAGGGTCAGCGCCGCGGCGCACAATACGGTGATTCGGAATGCATTCACGATGATTTGCTCTCCATGGGGGATCGGTTCAACCCCCGCATGGTAGCAAAAGACTTCGTCATCGGCGCCGGCAGCGGCGTGTCGTGCCGCAGCGACGGGCCCGGCCGGACGGTGTCGCGACAGGGATGGGGATCGGAGGGGGAATCGGGATGGGACCCGGCCCGGAAACCCCGCTACCAGGTCAGGTCTTCGGGCACCGGCGGATAGTCTCCGCCGTCGTCCTCGGGCTGCGCACCGCTCAGGTCCGGCACCAGGTCGGCCGCCACGGCCCGATATCGCTCGAGCACGTCGGGCGCGACGATCATGTAGCGGCCGCGAAGGTTGACCACGCCCAGTTCTCCCCGGTTGATCGAATCGCGCTGCTCGGCGGTGCACAGTACACGCCGGATCCGACCCAGGTGCTCGAAATACCGGGGAAGTTCGGCTTCGTCTACATTCAGTGCATTGCCTTCGAGAATCCGATCCAGCTCGATGTTGCGCTTGCGGCGGGCCTCCTGGTCGGCTACCCGCGCCTGCTTGGAACGCTCCTTCTCGGCCTTCTCGGCCCGACGACGGGCAGCCCAGGCCCGCTCGAGATCGCTGGCGCCGCCGTCGGCGCGCTTCGGGCGGTCTCGTCGGTTCTTCTGTTCCGGCGGGCGAACGCCGCCGCCCCGACCCTTGCGCCCCCGATCGGGCTTCGCTCCGGATCGAGCCTTTTTCTGCTTCTGATCTTCCGAAGCCAGACCCGTCTTCAGCAACGCATCCTGAAGCGATCCCATATTCGTTCCGTATCGATGATTCTCGTTGCTCGATTCACCGCGGCCGGCCGGGCCGATCCGCGGCGTTCCAGCGGTCTATTCGGGCTGCGATTCCGGCGAAGGCTCGACTTCGATCAGCTCGACCTCGAAGATCAGCGTCGAGTTCGGTCCGATCGGGCCCGGTCGACCCTGTTCACCGTAGGCCAGATCGGCGGGAATGAAGAACTCGTAGGTCGCGCCTTCCTGCATCAGCTGCAGCCCTTCGGTCCAGCCCGGAATGACCTGGTTGACACCGAACGTGGCCGGTTGCTCGCGCGCGTAGGAGCTGTCGAATTCAACGCCGTTGATCAGCCGGCCCCGATAGTGGACGGTGACGCGATCGTCGGCATCGGGGCGCGTGCCGTCGCCGGCTTCGATGATTCGATACTGCAGGCCCGAGTCGGTGACTTCCACGCCGGCCTTGTCGGCATTGGCGGCCAGGAAGGCCTCGCCCTCCTCTTGGTTGATGCGCGCATCCTCGGCCTGCTGCGCAGCCAGCTGCTGCTGGCGCTGCTGGATGAACTGTTCGCGTTCGGCCAGCGCCTCTTCCTCGGTCAGCAGCGTCTGTTCACCGAGATACGTCGCCCGGAGTCCCTGGATCAGAATATCGATGTCCAGCGGCATGTCCTGCTCGCCCAGCGAGCGACCGATGTCCATCCCGATGGTGTAGCTGAGACGCGCTTCCGGCGTTTCGAGTTCGGTCTCCTGGGCGAAGGTAGCCGGGGCGACCAGCGTTGCGGCCAGCGCGACCGCTGCAACTTGGCGATTCATTTTCAAAGATGCTCCGAACGTTTGATGTTTGTAAAGGGACTGTCGACCAGCGCGCGATCCGTGGGTTCCATCCGATTGCAGTGGCTTGCGGACCGGTGCACGGCGTCCGTTCTCGATTCGGCAGTCGCGAATGATACCAGCGCGTCGCTTCGAGGTCTCAAGCGGTGCCACCGATCGAAATCGAAGAATTCGCTTGACAGTGTCACGGTGTTTTAGTATAGTAATACACCAACACATGACCCGTTTGCCACGCCGCAAGGAGTAGAGCCATGCTGCCGATCACCCACCAACGCGTATTCCATATTCCGCACAGCCTGGCTACGCTCGCGGCGATCGCGGCACTGATCACTGCACTGTCCTGGAATCCCGTCGACGACGCCGAGCCCGCGGAAATGCGCGCCGCCGGCGAAACGTCCGTGATATCGGCCGGGCAAGCCGCCTCGGCGGCCCCGGAGCAGGTTTCCGAGTCCGCTGAACCACCCGCACGCGTGGATTGCCGCAGCTGCGCCGGCACGGGTCTGTCGAACCTCCTTCCGCTGGTCCTTCCCGGGATGTCGACACGTTAATGGCCCAGCGTTGGGAAGACAATCAGCCCATCTATTCGCAGCTCAGGGACCAGACGGTTTCAGCCATCCTGGATGGAACGCTGAAGGAAGGCGAGTCTCTGCCGTCGGTGCGCCAGGTCGCCGTCGACTTCCAGATCAACCCGTTGACCGTGTCCAAGGCGTATCAGTCCCTGGTTGACGACGGACTGGTCGAGAAGCGCCGCGGCGTCGGAATGTTCGTCGTCGAGGGTGCTCGCGCGCGCCTTCTGGCCAGTGAGCGCGAGCATTTCCTCAGCGAGGAATGGCCGCGCATCGCGGCACGAATCAGGAAGCTCGATCTGGATCCGGACGAGCTCACGAAATCGATCAAGCATCGGGAGTGAACCGAATGGAACCAAGCATCATTCGCGCCGAAGGGCTGTCGCGCAGTTACGGCAGCAACGTGGCGCTGGACCACGTCGATCTGAACGTCCCGGCCGGTCGCATCGTCGGCTTGATCGGACCGAACGGCGCCGGAAAGACGACCGCACTGAAGGCCATCCTCGGTTTGACCAAGTTCGACGGCACCCTGGAAGTGCTCGGACTGGACCCTTCCCGACACCGCGATGATCTGATGGAAGACGTCTGCTTCATCGCCGACGTCGCCGTGCTGCCGCGCTGGGCCCGGGTCTGGCAGATCATCGAACTGACCGAAAAACTCCACCCGAGATTCTCCCGCTCGCAGTGCATGAAGTATCTCGGGCGCACCAAGATCAAGCAGAAATCCCGCGTCCGCCAGCTCTCCAAGGGCATGATCGTCCAGCTCCACCTGGCCATCGTGATGTCGATCGACGCCAAGCTACTGGTGCTCGACGAACCGACGCTGGGCCTGGATATCCTCTTCCGCAAGCAGTTCTACACCAGCCTGCTCAACGAATATTTCGATGAACAACGCACCATCCTGATCACGACCCACCAGGTCGAGGAAGTCGAGCACATCCTGACCGACCTGATGTTCATCAAGGACGGCCGGCTGATCGTCAACAGTTCCATGGACGACATCTACGAGCGCTATACCGAAGTGATGGTCCATCCGGACTACGTCGAGCAGGCGCGATCGATGAACCCGCTGCACGAACGCGTGCTGTTCGGCCGTCACATCATGTTGTTCGACCATGGCGATACCGACCGCCTGGGCGAGTACGGCGAGATCCACAAGCCCAGCGTCGCCGACCTGTTCGTCGCCCTGATGGGTGAAAAGGAAACCGTTGTGGAGGCCGAAGCATGATTGCCGATACCCTCTCCCGGCTCTGGATTCTCGTTCGGCGCGAAATCTGGGAAAGCCCGGTGGCGTTCAAGTGGACGCCCCTGATCATCGCCGGCTTCCTGCTGCTGATCACGATGCTGGTGCTGGTCATCGGCGCACGCGTCGACAATGAGCTGGTGTTCACCATCGACGGCATCCGGATGTACGCGCAGATGGACGATCCCCAGCAGCGACTGGCCGGCGCCGGCGTGATGTTCTCGATCGCCGCGCTGTTCCATCAGGTCATGTTCCTGGTCGTCGTGTTCTACCTCGCCGGCAGCCTGTACGACGACCGGCGCGACCGCTCGATCCTGTTCTGGAAGTCGCTGCCGGTCTCGGATCGCATGACCGTTGCCTCGAAGATCCTGACCGCCGCGGTTGCCGCGCCGATCATCTACCTCGGCGGCATTGCGCTGATCCAGCTGATCCTGGTGCTGATCGCGTCCGGCTACGGCCTGGCCGCCGGCATCGACGTATTTTCCGAAATCTGGGGCCCGGCCAACCTGCCGCGGGTGTGGCTGGTCACGCTGATCGGCAGCCTGGTCCAGTCGTTGTGGCTGCTCCCCATCTACGCCTGGCTAATGTTCTGTTCGTCGTGGGCGCCGCGGCTGCCGATCCTGATCGCGGTGCTGGTGCCGGTACTAATCGGGATGTTCCAGCATTTCTGGAGCTTCTTCTCGAATTTCCGGCTGCCCGATTACAATCTCATGCTGATGATCGTCGAGCGAATCGGCCGCGGCGTCATGCCCTCCAACATCGAATGGGAGGCGATCGTCAACGAGCGCAATTCGTCCATCAACTACGCACCCGATGCCGACATGCTGCTCAGCCTGGGCTCCATCGGTCGCTACCTGGCATCGTGGGAGATGTGGGCCGGCGTTGCGTTCGGCCTGATCCTGCTCGCCGGCGCGGTGTGGTTCCGGCGCCGGGCCACCGACGCCTGAGGGCCTGCGCCGCGGGCTCGCACCGCGGCGCTGTGCTACCATTCGAAGCGTTGAATCAAGGGGCCGTTCGGCCGCCGCGCCGGGGCGCTGCGGCCGCCCACAACCTGAGGAGTCGGGCATGCTTCGAAATGCGTGGATCACCGTGATTCTCGCCGCCGTCGCGGTCGGCTGCCTGTGGATGCCGACACCTGCCGCATCCGATGTGCTGCTGATCGAGGAAGTCCGCGAGCGGATGCGCCGCGACCTGCCGAGCAACGGCTTGGACAAGCAGGAGGTCGAGCAACGCTACGGGGTCCCGAACGAGCGCCATGCGCCGGTCGGCGAACCCCCCATCACTCGCTGGGTCTACGACGGCTACAGCGTCTACTTCGAGCACGATCTCGTCATCGAGAGCGTGCTCCACCGCGGCGCCGTTCTCGAGCGAAACGCTTCCGGCCCCTGAGGCCCGCATGCTCCCGGTCGACTACCGGCTTCCGGCCGAGTGGGAACCCCAGGAAGCGCTGCTGCTGGCCTGGCCGGGTGCACATGGCGACTGGCAGCCGGTACTCGACCGGATTCGCGCCGAGTACGTCGGGCTGGTCGAAGCGGTGCTGGCACATCAAACCGTCGTGCTGCTGGTCGAAGCCGGCGACGACAGCGCGGACGAACTGCTCGGCGAACATCCGCGACTCGACCGGATCCGGCTGCGCTACAACGACACCTGGTGCCGCGACTACGGTCCGCTGGTGCTGTGCAGCGCGGGAAGACGACTGGCGCTGGACTTCCATTTCAACGGCTGGGGCGGAAAGCACGAAGCGCGGCTCGACAACCGGGTCAACGCCCGCCTCGCCGCCCTGCCGCGATTCTCCGATTTCGAGTTCCGGCAGTCGCTGCTCGAACTCGAGGGCGGCGCAATCGAATGCGACGGCCGCGGCACGCTGCTGATCAATCGCCACTGTTTCCGCCAGCGGCACCCCGTCCTCGACAATGCCGAGATGGATGCCGACCTCAAGGACTGGCTCAACGCCGTGCACCTGATCGAGATTGACATACCGCCGATACCGGGTGACGATACCGACGGCCATATCGACACCCTCGTGCGCTTCGCCGCGCCCGATCGGCTGGTGTTCCAGCAACTGCGCGATCGAGAGGCGACGCGCCATCTCCTCGGCCAGCTCGAGATGCTGCGCGATCGCGACGGCCGGCCATTCGAGCTGGTCTCGATGCCGGTACCCGACCACATCGACGCCGGGCTGCCGGCCAGCTACGTCAACTACGCGCTGATCAACGACGGCGTCGTGATGCCGCAATTCGGCAGCCGCAGCGACGACCGGGCGGCACGGATCGCCGCCGAACTGTTCCCCGGCCGCGAGGTCCACGCGGTCGGTGCATCGACCCTCGCCGGCCAGGGCGGCGGCCCGCACTGTGCCAGCATGCACATTCCGGCTGCGCTGCCGTGAGCGTGCGGCAGATCGAAGCGGCGCTGGTCCAGCATGCGATGGGCACCGACCAGGATGCCAACCTGCAAGCCGGAATCGCGGGCATTGCCGAAGCCGCCGCTGCCGGTGCCCAACTCGTGGTGCTGCCCGAACTGCATGCCTCCGAGTACTTCTGCAAGTACCAGGATCCAGACCTGTTCGACCTCGCCGAACCGCTGGACGGGCCGACCCGCAACCGCCTGGCGCAAGCCGCTGCGGAACACGGCGTGGTCGTCGTCGGCAACCTCTTCGAGCACCGCGCGCCCGGTCTGGCGCACAACACCGCGCTGGTTCTGGACCGCGACGGCTCGCTGGCCGGGATCTATCGCAAGATGCACATCCCCGACGACCCGGGCTACAACGAGAAGTTCTACTTCGCGCCGGGCGACCTCGGTTTCCGCCCGGTCGATACGTCGATCGGGCGTCTCGGCGTGCTGGTGTGCTGGGACCAGTGGTATCCGGAAGCGGCCCGGCTGATGGCGCTGGCCGGCGCCGAAATCCTGATCTATCCGACCGCAATCGGATTCGATCCGGCCGACGACGAGGCCGAAGCCTTGCGCCAGCTCGATGCCTGGCGCACCATCCAGCGCTCGCACGCCGTCGCCAACGGCGCCTTCGTGCTGTCTTGCAACCGCGTCGGCCGCGAGCCCGACCGCTCCGGCGCCGGGCGCGATGCCGGCTTCTGGGGTCACAGCTTCGCCTGCGGACCCCAGGGAGAGATCCTGGCCGAGGCCGGCGACCGCGCCGGCGTACTGCGCGTGACGCTGGACCGGGCCAGGATCGAGCAGGTACGGCGGATCTGGCCTTTCTTCCGTGACCGACGCATCGACGCCTACGGCGAACTGCTGCGGCGTTTCTCCGACTGAGTGCGCGGGTCGATCGAGGTGACCCCGGCAAATAACACGACCGCACCGTCGAGAGGCCCTGCCGAAGCCCTGTTCCGGATGCGCGGCGTCACCAAGGAATACGTCGTCGGCGACAACGTCATCCGCGCCCTGCGCGGCATCGACCTGGACCTGAACGCCGGGGAGCTGCTGGTGCTGCTGGGCGCCTCGGGCAGCGGCAAGTCGACGCTGCTGAACATCCTCGGCGGACTCGACAGCGCCACCGAGGGCTCGGTGCGTTACCGCGACCTGGAACTTTGCGGCGCCGACGATTCGGAACTGACCTCGTTCCGGCGCGATTACGTCGGCTTCGTGTTCCAGTTCTACAACCTGATCCCGAGCCTGACCGCGCGCGAGAACGTCGCCATCGTCACCGAAATCGCGCGCGATCCGATGGCGCCCGACGAAGCGCTCGCATTGGTCGACCTGGCCGAACGCGCCGACCACTTTCCGGCGCAGCTGTCCGGCGGCGAGCAGCAGCGCGTGGCGATCGCGCGGGCCATTGCCAAGCAGCCCGCAGTGCTGCTGTGCGACGAACCCACCGGTGCGCTGGATTCCAAGACCGGGATCAAGGTGCTCAAGGCGCTGGAACACGTCAACCGGGAG
The DNA here is from genome assembly GCA_964415285.1 of uncultured Halomonas sp. GTDB lineage: Bacteria > Pseudomonadota > Gammaproteobacteria > Xanthomonadales > Wenzhouxiangellaceae. Next base: position 12,960 of record CAYPZP010000020.1, read on the forward strand.
CTCGATACGGCCACCGCCATCATCACCCACAACGCCGCGATCGGCGACATGGCGGACCGGGTCGTGCATCTCAGCGACGGCCGGATCGCCACGATCGAGGAAAACGAGCGCCGCGCCGACCCGCAGTCACTGAGCTGGTGAGCGATGCGCGCGCTGGACCGCAAGCTCTTTCGCGACCTCTGGAACCTGCGCACCCAGGCCGCCGCCATTGCGCTGGTGATCGCGGGCGGCGTCGCCACCTGGGTGATTTCGCTGTCCACGATTCACTCGCTGGACGATTCGCGGCGAATGTTCTACGCCGACTATCGCTTCGCCGACGTGTTTTCATCGCTCACGCGCGCGCCGCGACCGGTACTCGAGCGGATCGCCGAAATACCGGGAGTGGCTGTTGTCGAGGGCCGCATTCGCGCCCGGGCCACGCTGACGACGCTGGATTTCGACGAGCCGGTCGAAGCCCTGATCACATCGATTCCCGACGCCGGCGAGCCTCGACTCAACCGGATCTACCTGCACCAGGGCCGGATGCCGGACCCGCGCCGACCCGGAGAGGCGATCGTCTCCGAAAGCTTCGCCGAGGCCCACGGCCTGTCGCCCGGCGACCGCCTGCAGGCGATCATCCGCGGCCGCACCACCGAGATCACCATCAGCGGCACCGGCATCTCGCCGGCGTTCGTCTATCAGATTCGTCCCGGATCGCTGTTCCCCGATCATCGCCGCTATGCGGTCATGGCGATGCGTCGGCAGTCGCTGGAACGGGCAGCCGACATGGACGGGGCGTTCAACTACCTGCTCGCCGGCCTCGATCGCTCGGCGCGACCGGCGCAGGTGATCGATCGCATCGATTCGGTGCTGGAGCGCTGGGGCAGCACCGGCGCGATCGGCCGTAAAGACCAGACATCGCACCGATACCTGACCGAGGAGCTGGACCAGCTGCGCGCCATGGCGCGCATCGTCCCGGTGATCTTCCTCGGCGTCGCGGCGTTCCTCCTGAACATCGTGATTCACCGGCTGATCAGTATGCAGCGCGGGCAGATCGCGATCCTGAAGTCCTTCGGCTATCGCAACGCCACCATCGGATGGCACTACACGCAGTTGGTGCTGGTGCTGATCGCGGTCGGCGTCGTGCCGGGCCTGGTGCTGGGCGCGTGGATGGGACGCGGTCTGGCTTCCATCTATCGCGAGTTCTTCCGCTTTCCGGAGTTGCACTACGCGGTCGGCCAGGACGTCGCCGCCGGCGCGATCCTGGTGACGGCTTCGGCGGCGCTGATCGGCACCTGGCGGGCGCTGTGGCAGGGCTTCAGCATGACCCCGGCAGAAGCGATGCGGCCGGCGGCTCCGCATCGCTATCGGAGAACCCTCGCCGAACGTCTGCCGCTGCTGCGGCGGATGGACCAGCCCACCCGGATGATCGTGCGCAACCTCGAGCGCCATCCGTGGAAGTCGACGCTGTCGGTGATCGGCATCGCGTTCGCCGCCGCGATCCTGGTCACCGGTCGATTTCAGCAGGACACCATCGACTACATGCTCGATGTGCAGTTCGGATTCGCAGCGCGCGAGGACATCAGCGTGACGCTGACCGAGCCGACCCAGCGCGACGCACTGCACGAGCTCGCCGGGCTGCCGGGCGTATTGCGGGCCGAACCGTTCCGGTTCGTCGCCGCGGAGTTCGTCAACGGCCATCACCGCGAGCGCAGCGCGATCCAGGCGTTCATGCCGCCGGCGACGCTGCACCGAACCCTGGATTCCGGATTGCAACCGATCCAGCCCCCGGCGCAGGGCATCCTGCTCACCGACTGGTTGGCCGGCGAACTCGAAGTCGACGTCGGCGACCGGCTCACGGTCCGGTTACTGGAGGGAAGACGCGAAACCATCGAGATCCCGGTCGCGGGCACGGTGCGGGAGTTCGTCGGCGCGGCCGGCTACATGCGCCTGGATGCGCTGAACCGCGTGCTCGGCGAAGGCGGCAGCATTTCCGGCGCCTACCTGATGATCGACCCCCGCGACCTGCCCGGATTGTTCGCGGAACTGAAACGCAGACCGCGCGTGGCGGCGAGCAATCTGCGCGAAGCCGTGATCGAGGCGTTTAACCGAACCATGGGCGAGAACATCACGGTGTTCGCGTTCATCAATACCCTGCTCGCCGGCGTGGTCGCCTTCGGCGTGATCTACAATACCGCGAGGCTGGCTCTATCCGAGCGCAGCCGCGAGTTGGCCTCGCTGCGGGTGCTGGGCTTCCGGCGCGCGGAGATTGCCTGGATCCTGATTGGAGAGCTTGCGATCGTCACGCTGATCGCGATTCCGCTGGGACTCTGGATCGGGACCGGGTTCGCCCACCTGATCGGGCAAGCGATGGCGTCCGAGTTCTACCGGATCCCGACCGTGATCCACGCCGACAGCTACGCTTTCGCCGCACTCGTCGTGCTGGCCGCGATGGCCATCTCGGCGCTGGCCGTGGGCCGCCTGCTGTATCGCCTCGACCTGGTCGAAGCGCTCAAGACGCGGGAGTAGTCATGCCACGCAAGAGAACCCTCTGGATTGTCGGAGTCTCGCTCGCCGTTGCCGCAGCGCTGGCCTGGAGTTTCCGTCCCCGACCCGTCCCGGTCGACATCGTCGAGGCCACGGTCGCTCCGATCACGGTCGCGGTGCGCGAGCAGGCCCGGACCCGGGTCAAGGATCGATTCGAGATCTCGGCGCCGATGACCGGCTTCGCGCCGCGGCTGGAGTGGGAGGTCGGCGACGGCGTGCGCGCCGGCGACGTATTGCTGACGCTTCAGCCCGTGCCCGCCTCGGTGCTCGATCCCCGAAGTCGCGAGACCGCCGAGGCCGAAGTCGCGAGGAACGCCGCCGCGCTGCGAGCAGCCCAGGCGGCCCTGGAAGCGGCGGCGGCCGCCGCCGAACTCGCCGCGTCGGAATATCGACGCCTGCAACCGCTGTTCGAGCGCGGCACGATCTCGGCCAGCGAACTGGATCGCGCGCGCAGCCGCTACCATCAGGCCCGGGCCGAACTGCGTTCCGCCGAGTCGAACGTCGATGTCGCGCGTCAGGGCCTGCGCTATGCCCGCGCGGCGCTGGTCCAGGGCACCGGCGACGGTGCCGAAGATCCCGGCACCTTCGATCTCCAGTCGCCGGTCGACGCGCGTATTCTCGAAGTCGTTCACGAAAGCGCCGGCGTGGTTCAGCCCGGCCAGGTGTTGCTGGAAATTGGCGATCCGGCTTCGCTGGAGATCGTCGTGGAAGTCCTGACCGCCGACGCCGTGCGGCTGGAACCCGGGATGCCCGTGGAGCTCGAGCGCTGGGGCGGCGACGATCCGCTGTTCGGCGAAGTGCGCCGGATCGAGCCCAGCGCCTTTACCAAGATCTCGGCGCTGGGTGTCGAGGAACAGCGCACCAACGTCATCGTCGACCTGACCTCGCCGCCCGGGGACTGGTCCCGCCTGGGCCACGGCTTCCGGCTCGAGGCACGCTTCATCCTGTGGCGGAAAGCGAGCGCGCTCGGCGTCCCCAATGGCGCCGTTTTCGGGCACGCCGGCGGCCACGCGGTGTTCGTCGTGGCCGATCAGCGGGCGCGGCTGAGGCCAATCGAAATCGGGCGGCGGGGCGAGTTGCGGACCCAGGTGCTGAACGGTCTGGAAGCGGGCCAGGCCGTGATCGCCCACCCCGATAACGAAGTCGCCGATGGCATCCGCGTCACGCCGTTCCGGCCCCTGGATCAATAGTTCGCCGGCCGCAAGGACGCCGGCACGCCGACGCGGGCCGGTTCGGACGGTCCGCAGCGTCACAGCATCCGGGCTACACTTGGTTGACTCGCCGAAGCGCCGCCCGCCATGACACACGCCCCTGCCCCGGACGCCGACGCGTCCTCGCACTCCGATGAGAACGCCCACCGGTTCGCCAACGAGCCGGTCCGCGAGATCGAGCGCGACGGTGTGCACTACACGCTGCTGGGCACGGCGCACGTGTCGCGCGCCAGCGTCGACGCGGTTCGCCATCATCTCGAGAGTGGGGAATTCGATGCCGTGGCCATCGAATTGTGCGCCTCGCGCTACAAGGCGCTGACCGATGCCAGCGCGTGGCGCGACATGAACCTGTTCTCGATCATCCGCGAGGGCAAGGCCGGCATGATGATGGCCAGCCTGGCGCTGTCGGCCTATCAGCGCCGGATCGCCGAGCAGTTCGGCATCGAACCCGGCGCGGAAATGAAGGCGGCGATGGAATCGGCTTCGCGCAGCGGCATCGACCTTCAACTGATCGATCGCGAAATCGGCACCACGCTGCGGCGCACCAGCCGCCGGCTGTCCTGGTGGCAGCGATGGATGCTGACCAACGGCATGATCCTGTCGCTGTTTTCGCGCGACGAAATTTCCGAAGAAGACATCGAGCGGCTCAAGCGCGGCGACATCCTCAACGAGACCTTCACCGAATTCGCCAGCGCCTCGCCCCAGCTCTACGAAACGCTCATCGCCGAGCGCGATCGCTACATGGCCGCTCGCCTGCTGAGTCAGAACGACGGCCATCCGGGCCGGCGTGTGCTGGCCGTGATCGGCGCCGGCCATCTCGACGGCACGGCGACGGCGCTGGGCTCGCTGGAATCTCCGCAGCGGGTCGCAGCCGAACTCGATCGAACGCCGCCGCGCTCCAGGATCTGGCGGACGCTTCCCTGGTTGATCCTGATCGCCGTGCTGTCGGGCTTCGCGATCGGCTTTTCCCGCAGCCCGGAGCTGGGCTGGACGCTGGTCGCGACCTGGGTGGTCGTCAACGGCACGCTCTCGGCTCTCGGCGCGGCGATTGCCCGGGCCCATCCGCTGACCGTCATCACCGGCCTGTTCGCCGCCCCGCTCACCTCGTTGAATCCGACGATCGGCGCTGGGATGGTCACCGGGGCGGTGGAAGCTTCGATCCGCAAGCCGAAAGTCGGGGATTTCGAGTGCCTGAGGGACGACGTCATGCACCTGTCCGGCTGGTGGCGGAACCGGGTCGCACGGGTCTTCCTGGTGTTTTTCCTGTCCAACCTCGGCTCAGCCATCGGCACCTGGGTCGCCGGGTTGAGCATGATCCGGCAGCTGGCCTGATGGCCGCGGCGAGGCCTCGCGCCGCTCGCCCGCCGCGCCGGCGGCAACAAGTCCGGCAACCCGGCTCGGAATATCGCACAATCGACGCGGTCTACCGCGACACAGCAGGAATCCGATGAGCTTCAAGGAGCGTCTGTTCGGTCCCGCCTGGGAAAGCAAGGACCCGGCCGTGCGGCGCCGCGCGATCGTCGAAGGAAACGATCCGCGGCTGCGCGAAAGCCTGCCCGGCATCGCGGCCGGCGATTCCGACCCCGAGGTCCGACTGGCCGCACTGCAGCGCCTGGCCGACGAGTCCGCCTGGCTGCGAGCGAGCCGGGACGACCCGGAACAACGAATCCGCAGCGCCGCCAACCAGGCGCTGGTGCGGCGGGTCACCTCGGCCCCCGCGCCGGAGTCCGATGGAGGGCGCCGCGATTGGTTAAAGGGAGTCTCCGACGCCGAAACGCTGCGGCGGGTGGCGCGCGAAGGTCACGAATCGGCGCTGCGCGAGGCCGCACTTCAGCGGATCGGTTCTCCGGGATTTCTCGGCGACTGCGTCGTCAGCGAAGCCGACGATGCGCTGGCCGAGCGCACGCTGAATCGGATCGAGCAGGCCTCGACGCTGCGGCGCATCGCCCAGGCGCTGCGCAAGGGCAACAAGAAGCGCCACCGGCTGGTCCTGCAGCGACTGGCCGAACTCGAGCACGGGCAGACCCGCCACGCGGCGACCGACGAACTCGCACTGGGTCTGATCGAGCGCGTCGAGCACATCGCGCGGGGTGATTTCAACGGCGACCGCGCCGCGACGCTGGACGAGATCGAGCGCCAGTGGCAGGAACTCGACGCCTCCGAGGAAGGCTTGAAGCGACGCTTTTCCGGCGCCCTGAAAATCGCACGGGCCGCGCTGCAGCCGCGCAAGCCGCGAGCGCCGAGCGCGCCCGAGTCCGTCCCGGCGGCCGAAGGTGCGCCCGGCGACACCACTCTGGCGTCGCTGGTGGACCAGGCCCGGGCGCTCGCCGCCAGCCCGGACAGCGACGAGACCGCTGCGACGCTCAACGATCTGATGTCGCAATTCGACCGGCGCTGGAACGAACTTCGCAAGCACGGCGATGCGGAACAACGACAGCGCGAGCATTTCAATGCCCTGGCCGGCGAGCTTCAATCGCGCCTGCAGGCCTGGAAGACCGCCGAGGCGACGCGCGCCGAGACGGCAGCCCGACCGAAGACAGTCGACGACGAGCCCCGTTTCGATGCACTGTCGGCCGCACTCGATGAAGCCGACCAGGCGCTCGAATCCGGCGATGTGCACAAGGCGCACGAGGCTGTGCAGGCGCTGCGCAAGCGGCTCGATTCGCTGCCTCGCAAGCAGCAGCCCGGCTCGGCTCGATCCCGTCTCGGGCGCATGTCGGCGCAGCTCAAGGAGATGCGCGACTGGCAGCACTGGTCGAACAACAAGCTGCGCGAGCGCCTGATCGAGCGCGCCACGGAGATCGATACGTCCGAAATGCATCCGGATGCGGTCACGGCGCGGCTCAAGGAACTGCGCGAACGCTGGAAGGAGCTGGACCAGCACGAGCTGCTGCCCGGAGAGAAGCGCCGGTTCGCGGCACCGCAAGGCCAGTGGCGACGATTCCAGCGCGCCTGCAAGGACGCATTCGAGGCGGCCAAGCCGTATCTCGAAAAACGCACCGAAGTGCGAAAGGAATCGCTTCAGGCACTTCAGTCCTTCATCGACGAGGCGCATGCAATCGCCGCCGACGATCAATCCTCGGTCGACCAGCTGGTGCGCTATCAGCGCGCCGCCCGCCAGGCGATTCGGAACCTGGATGCGATTCCCCCGGCCAGCCGCAGCCAATCGGCGTCGACGCTGCGCAAGCTGATGGACGCCCTCTCAGCCGCGCTGGACACGCGCTTCGAGGCCGTCGAGACGCGCAAGCGCAAGCTCGTTGCCGAGGCGCGCAAGCTCGCCCATGCCGGTGATCGAGCCGAAGCGATCGATCGAGCGAAGGCGCTCCAGGCCGAGTGGAAGAAAGCCGGGCGCGGGCGCAAGAAGATCGAGGACCGCCTGTGGCGCGAATTCCGCGAGCCGATCGATCCGCTGTTCGAGCATCTGAAGGAAGAACGGAACCGGCAGCGCCAGGCCGAGCACGAACACGCCGAGGCGCTGGAAGCCCTGTGCCGCAAGGCCGAGCAACTGGCCGAATCGGACGATCCCGACGCCGCACGCGGCCCCCTGGCCGGTCTCAAGGACGAGTTCGCCGCCTTCGAGCGCGTGCCGGGATCGCTTGCCAGCCGCTTCGAGCGGGCCCTGGCCGCGCATCGCGAGCGGATCGCGCGCGCGCGCGCCGAGCGCGCCGAACGTCGCGTCCAGGACCTTCGCCAGCTGGCCGAGCGCCTGCAGCAAGCCTGGCAACAGCGACTGGAGACCGGCGCCACGGACGTTCGCGCGCCGGATGTCGACTCGCGCTCGGACGATGCGATGGCGCACGGTCTGGCGCAGCGACTGGCCGTGCTGACCGCCGAGGATGCCGCCGTCGACGCGCTTGAGCCGCAGGTCGCGCAGGCCACCGCCGCGGCGCGCCAGGTCGTGATCGAGATGGAGTGCCTGTCGGGACTGGAGACGCCGGAATCCGATCGCCAGCAGCGCATGGACTTCCAGGTCAGCCGTCTTTCGACGCGCCTCGGAGAGGGCGCGCCACGGCCCGATCTCGCGTCCGAGCGCGGTGAATTGCATCGACGCTGGTGGGAGAGTTTCCCGCACGACCCGACGCAGCATGCCGCACTGGACCGACGCTTCGCCGCCGCGGATCAGATTCTGGCGAGAATGATGGACTCGTGACGGCGCGATCCGCCCGCATCGCCGCAACCCTTGCGCTGCTGGCACTGCCGGCCGCCGGTTGGGCCCAGGCCCCGGATGCGGCGCCGGACTACGGCTGGGTGTCGCTGCTTCCGCCGGTGATCGCGATCGGACTGGCGCTGGCGCTGCGACAGGTCATTCCGGCGCTGTTCGCGGGAATCTTCATCGGCGCCTGGGCACTGGCCGGATTCGCCCCCTCGGCGCTGGTGCCGGCGGTGCTGGAGACAGCCGACACCTACATTCTCGAGGCCATCGCCGAACCCGACCACGCCTCGGTGATGCTGTTCACGCTATTGGTCGGCGGCCTGGTCGGCGTGATCTCCAGGAACGGCGGCATGCTCGGGATCGTCGACCGGATCGTCACGCTGGCCAGCACCAGCCGCCGCGCGATGGCGGCAACGGTCGCCATGGGGCTGGCGATCTTCTTCGACGATTACGCCAACACGCTGGTGGTCGGCAACACCATGCGCCCGATCACCGACCGCTTGAAGGTATCGCGGGAGAAGCTGGCCTATCTGGTCGATTCCACCGCGGCGCCAGTGGCCTGTATCGCGCTGGTGACCACATGGGTCGGTTACGAAGTCGGCCTGATCCGCGACGCGGTCGAGCAGCTGCCCGGACTGACGCTGAACCCGTACATGGCCTTTCTGAACTCGATCGCCTACAGCTTCTACCCGCTGCTGGCATTGACGCTGGTGATCGCGGTCGTCGTCACCGGTCGCGACTTCGGGCCGATGCGCGCCGCCGAAGCCCGCGCGCGCGCCGGCCAGGTGGCGCCGGACACCGACGCGGCGCGGCGCATGGCCGACGACATGCAGGACGTGCATCCCGAAGCACACGTCGAATGCCGTGCGCGGAACGCATTGATCCCGATCGCAACGCTGGTGACCGGCGTGGTCGCCGGCATGTTCGTGACCGGCGACGGCGACACGTTGCGCGACATCATCGGCAGCGCCGATCCCTACAAGTCGCTGATCTGGGGCTCGCTTGCCGGCAGCCTGGTCGCGATCGGTCTATCGTTGATCGGACGGACCCTGTCGCTCGTCGACGCCGTATCGGCCTGGTTTTCGGGCGCCCGGGCGATGCTGTTCGCGATCTTCATCCTGGTGCTGGCCTGGGGGTTGTCCGGCGTCACCGACATACTCGGTACCGCCGATTTCCTGGTTTCGCTGCTCGACGGCCGACTCCACCCCGGCCTGCTGCCGGCGCTGGTGTTCGTGATGGCTGCGGCAACCGCCTTTTCGACCGGCTCGAGTTGGGGCACCATGGGCATCCTGTTGCCGCTGACGGTGCCGCTGTCCTGGGCGCTGATGAGCGCCTACGGCATGAACGGCGCCGAGCACCTGCCGATCCTCTACGGCACGATCGCCGCGGTCATGGGCGGAGCCGTCTGGGGCGATCACTGCTCGCCGATCTCGGATACCACCATTCTCTCGTCCATGGCCAGCCAGTGCGACCACATCGAGCACGTGCGCACCCAGCTTCCCTATGCGATGCTCAGCGGTGTGGCCGCGTTACTGCTCGGCGCGCTGCCGTCGGGATTCGGCGTGCCGTGGTGGCTGTGTCTGCTGGCCGGAATCGGCAGCGTCGTTGCGGTGCTGCTCTGGCGGGGCCGCACGCCCCGGGGCTGAATATCCTCGCGGTCCGGTCACGCGGAATCAGCCTCGATACCGGGCCAGCAGGATCCGGACCCGGCGCAGATACTCCACCGTTTCGTCATACGGCGGAACGCCGCCGTGGCGGGCCACGGCGCCCGGACCGGCGTTGTAAGCGGCCACGGCCAGTTCCCAGTCATCGAACCGTTCCAGGAGCTCGGCCAGGTACGCCGTGCCGGCCGAGATGTTGGATACCGGGTCGAACGGATCGTCCACACCGAATCGGCGCTGCGTCGCCGGCATGAGCTGCATCAGGCCCTGCGCGCCCGCGTGCGATACGGCGGCCGGGTTGAACCAGGACTCGGCGTGCATGATCGCGCGCACCAGCGATTCATCAACGCCGTGAATCTCCGACGCCGCGCGAACCTCGTCGACGAATTCCGCGTGCCGCAGCGGCGTCGAGTGCCAATCGACGCCCTGAATGCAGGTTCCGTAGCAACCGACATTGCGCAGATCGGCATAGCGCCCCGCCTCCGGCCGGACATCGGTCAGCACCGTGATGCCGTTTTCATCGGTATAGCGATACACCTGGCCCGCGGCCGGCTGCGCAATGCCCAGCGCGGCGAGCGCAAGCAGCGCCGGGGGCAGGCGCATCAGCCGAGGTGCTGCTTCCTGGCTAGAACCCACCGGTCACCGTGATGCCGCCGTCGGCGGTAATCACCTGGCCGCTCAGCCATCCCGAATCGGCGCCGACCAGGAAGGCGATGACGCGGGCAATGTCGTCGGGTTCGCCGATGCGCCCGAGCGGGGTGGTCTTCTCGAAATGGCGCACGGCTCGCTCATCGGCCAGCAAGGCCTTCGAGAAATCCGTGCGCACCAGCCCCGGCGCGACCGCGTTGACCCGGATGCCGTCAGCGCCGAATTCCAGCGCCAGGTTGCGCACCAGCTGGTTCTCGGCGGCCTTCGAGAGCCCGTAAGCGCCGATCACCCGATTGCCCAGCATGCCGGCAATCGAAGAAACCAGCACGATGGCGCCCTGCCCGCTCTCGGCGAGTTTCGGCCGCGCCAGGTGACTGAGCCTGAGGGCACTGAAGACGTTGTTGTGCATGATCACGTCGAACGCGGCCTGGTCGACGTTCTCGGAACCGCCGTACACCGGGTTGCTTGCTGCATTCAGCACCAGGTGGTCCAATCGCCCGTAGGTGTCGATCGTGCCCGCGACCAGGGCCTCGAGCTGCTCGCTCTTACCGACGTGGCAGGCAATCGCCGTCGCCTCGCCGCCGGCCTCGCGAATGGCGTTGGCGACCGACTCGCAGCTTTCCTGATTGCGGCTGGAGATGACGACGCGGTGTCCGCGCTGTGCCAGCAGTTCAGCCGCAGCGCGGCCGATGCCGCGGCTGGAGCCGGTGATGATCGTGACGGGATTGTGGCTCATAGGCGACTCGTTCGGTGTCATGCCAGGGTCTGCAGATCGTCCGCGGCCAGGTGCGCGACATCGTTGATGACGACCGCCGTCCAGCCGTTCGCGTCCGAGTGCCGCAGTTCGGTGATCGAGGCATTGTACAACGTCACGTTGAGCCGCCGCTGCCAGCCCAGGTCGCGTTCCAGCAGGCCCGCGGCGAGCGTGCTGATGACCCCGGCCGAGGTCACGGCGACCACGGTTTCGAAGCGCTGGAGATCGGCGGCGAGCCGGCGTCCGGCCGCGTCGACCCGAGCGCGGAAGTCGCGCCAGGGGCCGTTGTTCCGGCACTCCAGTTCGGTTTCCTGCCACGCGCAGAGAACGCGCGGAAACAGGTCGAGGAAGACATCGAGATGGCGCCGCGGATCGCTGAACGCGGCGGGATCCGGCGGCTTCATGCCGAGTTCTCCGGCGCGCGCCAGTGCCGCCTGCAGCAGGTGGTCGACCCGGTATTCATCGAGATCCGGATCGACGCGATCGACCGCCAGCGTCCGGATTCGCGCGGCCGTCTGACGGTGCCGCTGCAGACTGCCGTGAACGATCGAAGCGGTCTGGAGTTCGCGCTCCAGGTGCGCAGCCAGGTGCCCGGCCTGTCGGTATCCCAGTTCCGAGAGCTGGTCGTAGTTCGAGCTGCCCAGCGAACCCTGGGCATGTCGCACCAGGAGCAGCCGGCGAAATTCAATGCCCACGTGGATTCCTCTTGATTGTCGAGTGCCGACCGTTCGCGGCATCCGGATAGTCTAAGCAACCTCCCGTCGACGATGCAGGGCCGGTACCTGAACGCTCACAGCGGGGGTCGTCTACGGAATCCCGGTCAAACCTTGATCCCGCGCACGCATTCAATGCTTGACGCTACACGCCCCGGCCGGTAGCTTGATGGACCGTCACCCAACACGCGATATCCATTCTCATGTTCAACAAGCGCGAAAACGAACACGATCCGGCCGACCGGGGCCGCAACGCGGGCAGCTCGTCGACTCCCGGCGGGCCGGACCGCCCGAGCGGTGCCGGATCGAGCGGCGCGACGGCGATCATCGGTCCGTCCATTTCCATCAACGGCGAACTCAAGGGACAGGAAGACCTGATCGTCGAGGGCACAATCCAGGGAACGGTCGAGCTCAAGCAGAATACGCTGACAATCGGCTCGCAGGGCACGATCAAGGCACAGGTCTACGCCCACACGATTCTGGTCGACGGCACCGTCGACGGCGATCTGTACGCGTCGGAGCGAATCAGCATCCGCAAGACGGCGCGGATCGAGGGCAATATCCTGGCCCCGCGGATCAGCCTCGAAGACGGCGCCAAGTTCCGCGGTTCGATCGACATGGACTCCGAATCCGAAGCCTTCCGGAAGGTATTCCAGCCCAGGACCGGGGCCTCGCCGGCGCCCAAGGCAACCGGTGCGGCGGACAAGAGCGCCAGCGATTCCGGCGAACGTACCGCACCCGACTCACCGCTCAAGGGTGAAGCGGGCAAGAACGCGACCGGCAAACCGACGCAGTCGGCAGTCTGAACGCGGTCGAAGAACGCCGAATGAAGCACCCGGAGCCCGGCGAGGATGCGGATCCGCTCCTCGGCGCGCCCGGCGCGATCCGGGCACCGCTGCTGGCGGCATTGCTCGATCGTGGCGGGTCGTCGCGCCGACGGGTGATTGCCGATCTGGGCACGCTGCAGCCGGGGATGCTCGATGCGCTCTCGCAAAGCCGAACGCGGCTGGTGGTTGCAGACCTGCCAGGGCGGCGCGCGGAGAACGAGGATGACTGGGATCGCCTCGACGCCGCGCTGCCGCGCAGACACTGGCGCGAACCGCTGGCGGCGGTGTTGTGCTGGGACCTGCTCAACTATCTCGATGCCGGGCGCCTGGCGGCGCTGGCCGAGGCGCTGCGCGAGCGCGCAGCCCCGGATTGCCGTGTCCATGCGCTGATTCACTACTCGGCCCTGGAGATGCCCGGCGCGCCTGGGCAGATCCGGATCGACCCGAATCTCGACCTCCGGATTCCGTCGCTCGCCGATACGCGACCGATCGCGACGCCGCGCTATACCCCCAAGGCACTGGAAAAGGCGATGCCGGCACTGGTCGTGGAGCGGACGATGCTGCTCGGAAACGGCATGCAGGAGTTCACCTTCCGGGTTCACCGACCGAACTGATCGCCGGTCGGCACGAACGAGACCTGCCGAACGAACAGCGGCAACACCGGATTCCCGATGTTGCCGTCAGATCGTGTGTTGCAGAAGGAACCGGGGCACGCTTGCGGCGTGCCCCGTCCCGCTGTGCCGGGTCAGGCGGCGCGAACGCCTTCAGGCTTCGACTCGGTTTCGGAAGAAGCCGCCGACTCGATTGCCGGATTGCCGTTCGCGATTTCGATGCGACGCGGCTTCATTTGCTCGGGGAGCTCTCGCTTGAGCTCGACGTGCAGCAAGCCGTTTTCCAGATTCGCCGAATCGACCCGCACGTGGTCGGCCAGCTGGAATCGCCGCTCGAACGATCGGGTCGCGATGCCGCGGTACAGGAATTCGCGTCCCTGTTCGGCATCACTGTCCTGCTTGGCACCCGAAATCGTCAGCGTGTTCTGCTCGGTCACGATTTCCAGCTCAGACTCGGAGAAACCGGCAACCGCCATCGAGATGCGATAGTGGTCCTCTCCTCGCGATTCGATGTTGTAAGGCGGGAAGCTGTTTCCTTCGGCACGCGAAGCGTTGGTCAGCATATCGGCCATGCGATCGAAGCCGATGGCCGTACGATACAGTGGTGAGAGATCAAACGTCGTCATTTCACTATCCTCCATTTTGAGCAATAGTCGGTTGATTGACAACCTCGCCGTTGGCCGAGGCCGGAGATCCCGCTTGCGGCGATCTCGAATGGAAAGATGGGTCGACGGCAGGCGAATTTCAAGAACCGGTGCAAATGGGCCTCGCAATCGCGATACGCGTCGATCGTCGCGCCGGCCCCGCACCACCGGCACTCCGGGTCGCGGATGAATCCGGCTTGTGCGGAACTCGCTGCCCATCGCGTCGATACGAACTCGGTGACCGTTCAGCGGCCGGCCGATCCCGGGCGACAGCTTCAAGGCCTCGGAGGCCTGGAGCGCTCCGATGATGCCGGGAATGGCACCGAGCACGCCGGCCTGCGCGCAGTTCGGCGCCGCCTCGGTCCGCGGCGATCCCTGGAACAGGCATCGGGAACACGGCTGCTCGCCGTCGCCGGCCACGAATGCCCCCACCTGGCCCGAGAAACGCTCCACGGCCCCAGACAAGCGGGCGGCGGATTCGGATGCACGCGTCGTTGAGCAGGTAGCCGTTGGAAAGTTGTCGCTGCCGTCGATCACCAGGTCGTGCGACCCGAGCAGCCC
>CAYPZP010000021.1:0-27129 GCA_964415285.1 uncultured Halomonas sp.
GCTGATGGAAGGGCGCGAGTTGCCGGGCGGCAAGGGCCAGATCGACTACGCGCAAGGAATCGTCCGCGAGCGCTTCGCCCAATCATCGGTGCTGTTCGGCGTCGACCAGCTGATCAAGGGTGTGCTCAAGGCTTTCAATCGCGCCTTCTTCACGATCGCCAACTTCCTGCCCATCCCGGGCATCCAGGGCATCGCGAAATTCATCAACACCATCATCAACCTGTCGCTGACCTACCTCGATGAGGTCATCCTCGCCTACAACATCCGGATCAAGGCCGACAACCCGTGGGCCGCCAGCCGAACGGCGCTGGTGCTGTACGCCCAGAACTACAAATCGTTTCTGAAAAACGCGTTCTGGCTGGCGTTCGTGATCTGGGGCCTGACTTTCCTGGTGTTCCTGCTGATCCTGGCGCCGGTCGCCGGGCTGGTTTCGCTGTTCCCGGGCACGGCCGGCCCGCTGGCGTTGATCATCGCCGTGGTGTTCGCGTGGGGCATCAAGCAGGCGGTGATCGAGCCGGTCGGAATGACCGCGCTGATGCAGGTTTTCTTCAAGGTCACCGAAGGCCAGGAGCCTAACCCGGAATGGGAGGGCAAGCTCGATAAGGTGTCGAAGAAGTTCTCGAAACTCAAAGAAAAGGCCTCGGAATGGGGCGATAGCGGACCGACGGCCGGCGACCCGCCGCCCGCATCCGGTAGCGCCGGCACCTGATCCAGGGCGTCATTTCGGCATCGAGGCCGCCGGCGATACCGCCGACGGCCTTTTTTTCATTCCACCGTGTCGTCGATCGGGCGATCAGGCCAGCACGTCGCGCGCCGACATGCGCCGTGCATAGAGCAGCAGCAGCACCGCGACAACGAAGATCACCGCGCTGAATGCGGCTCCCCCGGAGCCCATCACTTCCATGCCGTCGCTGAGAAACAGGCTGTAGATCGAGGTCATGATCAGCCCCAGCAGCGACACGGCGAACAGGCCGACCGCCCAGCGCCGGCGCAGCAACAGCGAGATCGACCCCAGCAGTGCGCCCCACACCCCGAGTGCCCAGAACACGGTGAACCAGGCCGGGAAACCGTAGAAGTACTCGAGTTGCGCCGGCGTGAACTGGCTCATGTAGGAATCGATCTGCAGCTTGGTCGCGAGATAGTCGAAGCAGCCGACTGCATTCCAGAGAAGGCTGAGGACACCGACGACCCACAGATGCATCGGTGCCGGTCGGGCGGACTGATTCATGCCAGGACTCCCCTGTGGATGGATACCGACATCCTCGCACGCCGGCGTTCGGCCCGACACAGGACCAACGGCCCATGACCCCGCTCGCCCGTTCGGATAATATTGAGCGTTTTCGCAACCGAAGTCGACGTCGATGTTCCCTCGCAGAGGCCTGCTGATCCCGATTGCCTTCCCGATTGCTTTCCTGCTCGCGCACGCCGCGAGCGCTTCCGAATCGGGAACGGAAAGCACGATCGAAGCCGGCACCGTGCGCTATCCGGCGAGTTTTTTCGAGGCCTATCAGCCGGTGAACGCACGCGATATGGTCGAGCAGTTACCGGGCTTTCAGCTCGACAACGGCAGCCGCGCGCGCGGCTTCGCCGGCACTTCGGGAAACGTCCTGATCAACGGCGAACGGCCGAGCAGCAAGACCGACAGCGTTTCGGACATCCTCGAGAGGATTCCGGCGCGCGAGGTGCTGCGCATCGATCTGATCCGCGGCAACACCGGCCGATTCGACGCCGTCGGGCAGTCGGTGCTGGCCAACGTGATCGTGGCGACCGACAGCCGTTCCTGGACCTGGACCGCGCGGGTCGAACAGGATCTCGACAGCGGCGGGCCCACGCCCGGCGGCTCGATCTCGGTGATCGACCGCAGCGGAAACACCGAGTGGGGCGCCGGAATCCAACTCTCGACTTCGTATTTCGGCAACAGCGCGACCGAACGGCAATTGGTGGACGGCACGGTCGGCGAATTCCGCGACGAGTTCGATCGCACGCGCCAGCAGTCGATCCGGCTCAACGCCAACAGCGCCACTCGATGGGATCGGCGCCTGCTCCGGCTCAACGCGGAACTCGGCTACGAGGATTCCGACTTCCGGGAAAACTCCCGCCGAACACCGCTGATTCCGATCGGTCCTGCCTTCAACCTGGACCGACGCTCGGACACCGACAATTTCGATCTCGAAGTGGGCGGAGACTTCGAATGGCCGCTTGCGCGGCAGTGGCGGGCGCGTGCCGTCGGGCTGTATCGGCACATCGAGCGGCTGGATTTCGACCAGGAACTGCTGGGGCCGGACCGGAGCGACGTTGCGGTTCGGCAAAGCGGCGACCGCGAATCGATCACCTCCGAGGCCATCGCCCGGATCGAATTCGACTACACGGGTTTCGGGCAGCACCAGCTGGAACTGGACCTGGAAACCGCGCTCAACACGCTGGACAACATGCTGGCGTTGCGAGCCGTCGATTCCAGCGGTCAGTTGATCCCGGTCCCCGTACCCGGCGCAAACAATCGGGTCGAGGAACTGCGAAGCGACCTGCAGCTCCGAGATACCTGGCAGCGCGGTGCCTTGAGTATCGAGGCAGCGCTGGGCGCCGAGGCCAGCGAAATCCGTCAGTCGGGCAGTACCGCGCCAGACCAGCAGTTCTTTTTCGTCAAGCCGTCGTTCACCATCATCCATGCACCCGACGAAGGGCGAATCCATCGATTCAGCGTCTCTCGCGAAATCGCGCAACTCGATTTCGGCGATTTCGTCAGCGCCGCGAACTTCGGCGATGGCGACATCGACCGCGGCAACCCGAATCTCGAACCGCAGCAGACGTGGCTGGCCGAATGGAGCAGCGAAACCCGCTTCGGCGAAGTCGGGGCAGCGAAGCTCACCGCTTTCCACCGCTGGATCCAGGATGTCCAGGACCGTCTGCCCATCGACGATCGCTTCGAGGTCCCGGGCAACATCGGCGACGGTCGCCGCTGGGGCGTTGCGTTCGAAGGAACCGTGCCGCTGGATGCGCTGTTTCATGCCGGACGCTCGCGACTGGACTTTTCGGGACGCTGGGAAGACTCCAGCGTCGTCGATCCGGTCACCGGCCTGACCCGCTCGTTCTCCGGGCGTCGGCGATTCGAGATCGAAAGCCAGCTGCGTCAGGACCTGATCGGACAGGGATGGGCGTGGGGACTGGAGACCGAATACGAGGACCAGCGCGTCGTCTACGAGCTCGACGAAATCGACATCGACGAACGCGGCTTCGACCTGGAAGCGTTCATCGAAACAACGCGGTTTCTGGGAGTCAAGATGCAGTTGATCGTCCAGAATCTGCTCGACCGACGGTTCGAGCGCGATCGCCTCGTGTTCGAAGGGCAGCGCGCGACGACGGCCGAGGTCTTTCGCGAATTGCGCGATCGACGCCGTGGCCGATCCGTGGTGCTATCGATCAGCGGAAGTTTCTGACGCGCGAAAAGCTATACCGCTTCCGTGCTCGCCCTGCGGCCCGGCTCGCGCAGGTGGCGCGCCCGATCAACCGGCCCAGATCCGCAGCCGGTTCAGTGCGAAAGCTCTCGGAAACTGGCGGGAAGCGGTACCGACTCGCCGCTTTTCCTGTCGATCCAGACCAAGGTCACCGCGGCATCGGCGAACAGCACCGAATCGCGCTTGCCGTCATGGGCGAGCGACCGGATCTCGCTGTGCAGCTTGATGCTCGACCTGCCTGGCGAATCGGGTTTGAGCGTCACCTGGATTCGCTCCGGCCAGTGCAGCGGCCGCCGGTAATTGATATGGACACCAGCGACCACGGGACCGGTTTCCCCATCCTGCCAGTGACACGGAACCGTCTCCATCCAGCGGCTCCGGCATTCTTCGAGATAGGCCAGGAACACCGCGTTGTTGACGTGCCCAAAGGAATCGACGTCACCCCAGCGCACGTCGAGTTCGATGCTGAATTCCGACATATCCGACCTTCGTTCGATTCGTTGCCGACCAGGCGCTATTCTAAATCCTGCGCGCTGCGCTTCTCGAACGCATCGATGGGACAGGTTCGCGACATTCCGGGCGGCTCGGTCGCGATCGAATCCGTGGAGACCGGCGGGCCGGTCTCGCCACGCCGACTGCGCCCGATTCCGTGCGAGGTACGGTTCGGTTCCCGATGTTCGATGCAAAGGCCGGGAAAGTTGCCGGAAGCGGGCAACCGGGAGCGCGGACCGGCGGGAATCCCGGCTACGCCGCGCGGGCCCGGGCCACGGAGAGCAGAAAGGGCCGGCGCCCCCGCGCAGGGCGTGGGCAAGGCGCCGATCAAGCCGACTTGCGCGACTTGACCCGGATTCCGGGCACTTCGGCCAGATACCGGCCGGTCCAGGAATCGCGGTCGCGCGCGACCTGCTCGGGGGTTCCTGTGGCGATGATTCGTCCACCGCGCACGCCGCCCTCGGGACCCAGGTCGATGATCCAGTCAGCGGTCTTGATGACGTCGAGGTTGTGTTCGATCACGACCACGGTGTTGCCGTGATCGCGCAGCCGGTGCAGTACCTCGAGCAGCTGCCTGATGTCGTGGAAATGCAAGCCGGTTGTGGGCTCGTCGAGGATATACAGCGTGTTGCCGGTATCGCGCTTGGACAGCTCGCGGGCCAGCTTGATGCGCTGCGCTTCACCCCCCGACAACGTGACGGCGGACTGTCCGAGCTTGATGTAGCTCAGCCCCACGTCCATCAGGGTCTGGAGCTTCCGTGCCACGACCGGCACCGGTTCGAAGAACGGCAGCGCGTCTTCGACCGTCATGTCGAGCACATCGCTGATATTCCGGCCCTTGTAGTGAACCGTCAGGGTCTCGCGGTTGTAGCGCTTGCCGTGGCAGACGTCGCACGGGACGAAGATATCGGGAAGAAAATGCATCTCGACCCGGACCACGCCGTCGCCCTGACACGCCTCGCAGCGCCCGCCCTTGACGTTGAACGAGAAGCGCCCCGGCTTGTAGCCGCGGGAACGCGCCTCCTTGGTACCGGCGAACAACTCCCGGATCGGCGTGAACAAGCCGGTGTAGGTCGCCGGATTGGAGCGCGGCGTGCGCCCGATCGGGCTTTGATCGATATCGACGACCTTGTCGAACAGGTCGAGTCCGGAATGGTCGATCATGGGTGCCGGATTCTCGGCCGCACCGTTGAGTTCACGAGCCATGAGCTTGTACAGCGTGTCGTTGATCAGCGTCGACTTGCCCGATCCCGAAACGCCGGTGACACAAACGAACAACCCGGCCGGGATCTCGACGTCCACACCGCCGAGGTTGTTTCCGGTCGCCCCTTCGATGCGCAGCACGCGAGCGGAATCCGGCGGCCTGCGCGTGCCCGGCACCTCGATCTGCTGGCGGCCGGACAGATAGTCGCCAGTCAGGGATTCGGTGCATTCGAGCACGCCTGTCGGCGGCCCCGAATAGACGATTCTCCCGCCGTGAACGCCCGGGCCCGGACCGATATCGACGATGTGATCGGCGGCGCGGATGGCATCCTCGTCGTGCTCGACGACGATCACCGTGTTGCCGAGATCGCGCAGCCGCGTCAGCGTTTCGAGCAGACGCGCGTTGTCGCGCTGATGCAGCCCGATCGACGGCTCGTCGAGCACGTACATGACGCCGACGAGGCCGGCGCCGATCTGGCTGGCGAGCCGGATTCGCTGCGCTTCACCTCCGGACAGCGAGTCGGCCTGACGATCCAGGGTCAGGTAATCCAGGCCGACGTTGACGAGAAACTGCAGGCGTTCGCGGACCTCCTTGAGGATGCGCGAGGCGATTTCTCCGCGCCAGCCGGCGAGCTTCAGATCATTGAAGAAGGCCAGGCAGCGTTCGATCGACCAGGAGGCGATCTCCGGCAGCGATCGGTCGTCGATGAACACGTTACGCGCCGCGGCATTGAGGCGTTGTCCGCCGCATTCCGGACACGGTTGCTCGGAAATGTAACGCGCCAGCTCTTCGCGCACGATCCGCGAATCGGTTTCGCGGTAGCGGCGCTCGAGATTCGGGATGATGCCGATGAACGGATGCTTGCGCGACTGCGCGCCGCCATCGGTGAAGTAGCGGAACGAGATCTTCTCGTCCCCGCTGCCGTGCAGCACCACCTCGCGGACCCGCTCGGGCAACTCCTCGAACGGCGTTTCCGGGTCGAAATCGTAGTGGCGCGCCAGCGACTGGATCATCTGGAAGTAGTACGCATTGCGCCGGTCCCAGCCGCGGATCGCCCCGCCGGCCAGGCTCAGATGCGCATTGGCGACGACCCGTCCCGGATCGAAGAACTGCTTGTGACCGAGGCCGTCGCAGCTCGCGCAGGCGCCGTTGGGATTGTTGAACGAGAACATCCGCGGCTCGAGCTCGGGCAGGCTGTAGTCGCACACGGGACAGGCGAAACGCGCGGAAAACACGAGCTCCGCCGGCGCTGCATCGTCGGCGGCCTTGTCGCCGGGCGTCGGCAGCGGCGCGACCCGGGCGATTCCATCGCTGAGAGAAAGCGCGGTCTCCAGGCTCTCGGCCAGTCGCTGCGTGAGGCTCGCGCCGCCTTCCGAATCGGGATCACGGACCTTGAAGCGATCGACGACGGCTTCGATGGTGTGCTTGCTGCGCAGTGCCAGCGTCGGCAATTCGCCGTCCAGATCATGAATCTCGCCGTCGATGCGGGCGCGCACGAAGCCCTGCGCCCTGAGGTCCCGCAACACGCCGGCGTGCTCGCCCTTGCGATTGCTGACCACCGGCGCCAGCAGCATCAATCGCGCACCTTCCGGGAGATTCAGAATCGTGTCGACCATCTGCGTGACGGTCTGCGCGTCCAGCGTCTCGCCGTGGTCGGGACAGCGCGGCGTGCCGACGCGCGCGTACATCAGTCGCAGGTAATCGTGAACTTCGGTGACCGTGCCCACCGTCGACCGGGGATTGTGACTGGCCGCCTTCTGTTCGATCGAGATGGCCGGGCTCAGTCCCTCGATATGGTCGAGGTCGGGCTTTTGCATCATCGAAAGGAACTGGCGCGCATACGCCGACAGCGACTCGACGTATCGGCGCTGCCCCTCGGCGTAGATGGTGTCGAACGCCAGCGAAGACTTGCCCGAGCCGGACAGCCCGGTGAACACGATCAGACGATCGCGCGGCAGTTCCAGGTCGACGTTGGCGAGGTTGTGGGTGCGCGCCCCGCGGATCGAGATCTTGTCCACGAAAAATCCTGCCGGTAGGCGTTCGGGGTAAACGAGTAACTATACCTGCCTGCGTGAAGCCGGAGCAAACACAGACCGGGTCGAGTTGGACCGGGGCGCTGTGTCGTCCGTTCGGCCGGTCCAGTCGGTGGGCGTCGCGCGGCGCCGAAGCGCCTCGGGTCGCGCCGAATCCGGCGCCCCGGACCGGCAGCCGGGCAACCTGTTCCTGCCAAAGCGCCCCAACGAGCGAACGACGAGGCGACGGGCCTTCAGCGGTCCCAGCGCCAGATCCGCATGGGCGGAATGTTCAGCGCAACCACGGCCTCGCGCGACGGCGGACCGAAGATCGGGCGGGCAAGCCGGGCGACCTCGGCGCGAAACTGGTAGGCAACGAACCTCCCGTGCGGCGACAGGTGATCGCGCACGGCTTCGAGAATCGATCGTCCAACGGTTTCGGGCATGGTCGAGAACGGAATTCCCGAGACCACGACATCGGCCTTTTCCAGGCCGTGGCGCGCCAGCAAGGTCCCGATGTCGGCGGCGCTGCCCTCCTCCACGTACAGACGCGGATCATCGATCTCCGAGACGATGCGCACGAACGCCGGGTCGAGGTCCACGGCGAGCAGACGCGCATCGGCTCGCATCGCCTGAAGCAGCGCGCGCGTGGTGCCGCCGGTACCCGGTCCGAGTTCGACCACTACGGAACCGGTGTCGAGTTCGGAGAAGTCGATGATCCGCCGCTCCATGAAGCGGGAGCTTGGAATCACCGAACCCACCTGCCGCGGATCCTTCAGGAATCCACGAAAGAAATCCAGGGGCTTGTGTTCGCGGACCCGCTGCCGATTGTCTGCGTCTAACAAGTGCCTGTCCCGTTTCGAAGAGTGCCGAACGGCCGTTTCCGAATTGTAACCCGGCCCCGGGCGGATTCCTCGGTCCGTCGAATCAGCCGGCAGCAACAAGACCTGCGCGCCACGAGAGTCGGCGCCTCATCGTTCGGACCACGCCCGTTCGCGCAACGCTTGCAGCGCTTCGGTCGGGTGCTCTGCCGAAAGCAGCATGCGCGAGCCATCGGACAGCGGCAACCACAGATTCCGTGGGCGCGTGACGAGGCAGAACAGCCGGTTTCCCTGCCGGTCTCGAAAGTGGCCCGCGGCGAATCCGGGCAGGGCATAGCCGTTGGTCTTGAGCCCGGGACGAAGCTCGCGCTTCTCGCGCAGATCGACGATTCGGGCGCCATCCAGATCGAGGTCGGCCAGCGGCACCCGCTTGCGATAGAACGCAGCGCGCACGTCCAGCCGTCCGTCCGATACGTCGGCGGCGCGCCGCGTCGCGATCCAGCCCAGCAGCGCCACGATCGGCAGCTCGATGAGCACGACCAGGCCGAGAACCGCGGGCAGGCGTTCGGCCGGAAGCTCGCCCGACACGCCGGACAGCGACGCCAGCAGAATCGCGACCGGTCCCAGCGCGAAAATCACGCCCAGCGCCACGTAGAGCGCCTTGCCCGGCGGGGCAACCGCGATCGGTTCCGGGCCCGGGATGGCCTTGCCGCTTCGATCGTTCATTGCAGCACCCATTCGGCAAGATCCTCGATCAGCGCTGGATCGACCCGGCCGGCGACGTTCAGGTACTCCTGCGGCGTCGCCATGCCCTCACCGGTCATGAACAGATGGTTCAGGTCGGGATACTCGCGAACGCGAACGCGCGGATCGCCATCGAACGCGCCTCGCCACCGCGCCAGGTCGTCGTCGACGGTCACCTGGTAATCGCGACCGCCCTGGGCAATGAACACCGGAATCTCGAGTTGCGCGGCGGCCGCGACCGGATCGTAGCCTGCGAGGTCGGCCCAGAAGCTTTCCGGCTGGCCGAGCAAGGCCGGAGCGGCGGATTCCCGGTCGGTCATCGCACCGGCCGCATCGGCCTGCCGACGCAGCAACTCGATCTGCTGCCGCTCGGCTTCGTCGATCTCGCCGTCGATGGCGGCGATATATTCGACCTGATCGACGATGATCTCATTGAGCGGCCGCGCCGGAGCGGCCAGCAGTATCAGGCCGGCGATATCGCTGCGGCCGGCGGCGATGCGCGGGCCGAGCATCGCACCGAGGCTGTGGCCGATCACGAACCGGCGCGCCGGATCGATTCGCTGGTGCTTGCCGAGCGCCAGCAGCGCCGCGTGCACGTCGTCAATGACCTGATCGTCCAGCGTGAACGCCTGGCCCTCGAAGGCCTGCGGCTGTGCATGGCTGCGCTTGTCGTAGCGAATCGAGGCAATTCCCTTTTCGGCCAAACCGCGTGCCAGATCGCGCAGCGGCTTGTTCGGTCCCAGCGTCTGATCGCGATCGTTGGGCCCCGAGCCGTGCACGAACACGACCGCGGGAAACGGACCTTCGCCGCGCGGCAGCGTCAGCAGGGCCGGCAGATCGCCGGCAACCGTCGCATCCGCTTCGATCCACTGCTCGGAAGCCTCCGGATCGCTCACTTGGCGCGGGCGCGCGACCGGCAGCAGACGAAAACCGTCGATCCGACCGGATTCATCGACGCTGATGCGCGCGCTCAACGCCATCGCGGAAAATTCGAGAAGCGCGATGCGCAGCGCACGACCGTCGATCACCTGGTCCTCGAAGCCGCCTCGTCCCCGGTACTCGCCGAGCTGCGCCGGCAACGATTCCCAGATCCGGCGCAGTTGATCGGCGTCCAGCGCCGAGGCCGTCTGCTCGGCGAACAGCGCATGCGCCTCGGCGTAGCGCTGTGCTTCGAGATGAGACAGGAATGTCTCGGCGACGCCGTCGACGGCTCGAATCAGGCCCGACGCCAGCAATGCGGCGGCGGCCAGGCATAGGCGAATTTCGAATCGGTTCATTTCGTTCAAGACTCCTTCGGCGTTCGTTGTCTCGGACCCGCATGCGGTGCACGATGGCTGCGCGGGTCGGTTCGAAGTTTCCCTGGATCGGCTGCCGATCCGACGCGATTTCGACAAGCATGCAGCGAACTCGCATCAGTGCCCGTCATCATCTTCGCCTTCACGTTGATCGGCCTGTGGATCCTCCACCGCATCGACCGGGGCGGACTTCAATCGCCCCTGCTTCTTCAGTGACTCGCGCAACACCCATTCGATCTGTGCGTTGAGCGAGCGCAGGTCGTCGTCGGCCCAGCGTTGCATGGCCTTCATGACCGGCTCGCTGAGCCGCAGTGCAAACGCCTTCTTGCGCGCCAAGTCGCCCGCCCGGCCGCTTACTGGTAGATGCTGCCGGCGTTGACCACCGGCGTGGGCGCCCGGTCGGAGCACAGCACCACCAGCAGATTGGAGACCATCTGTGCCTGGCGCTCCTCGTCGAGATCGACGATGCCCTGCTCTTTGAGATCCTTGAGCGCCATTTCGACCATGCCGACGGCACCGTCGACGATCCGTCGCCGCGCCGCGACGACCGCTTCGGCCTGCTGACGCTGGAGCATCGCCTGGGCGATCTCGGATGCATAGGCCAGGTGCGAGATGCGCGCCTCGATCACGTCGACGCCGGCCGTGGTCAGCCGCTCGTCGAGCTCCTGCTTGAGGTGCTCGCTGATCTCCTGGGCGTGGCTTCTCAGGGAGACCTCGTCGTCCCGGTGCTGGTCGTAGGGATACCGCGTGGCCATCGACCGGAGCGCCGCTTCGGACTGGATCTGGACGAAACTCTCGTAGTCGTCGACATTGAACGTCGCCTCGGCCGAGTCGACGACCTTCCATACGATCACCGCCGCGATCTCGATCGGACTGCCGTTGAGGTCGTTCACCTTGAGTCGACCCGACTCGAAGTTGCGCACCCGGAGCGAGACCTTGCGCGCGGCGAAGAACGGGTTGTTGAATCGCAGGCCCTGCTCTCTCACGGTGCCGACATATTTGCCGAACAGCGTCAGCACCGCTGCCTGGTTCGGTTCGACCATGTAGTAGCCCGCATACAGCACCAGCAGCACCAGGAACACGGCGACGGACGAAAGGACGGCGACCGGATCGCCGGTCTGCACCACGCTGACGAACCACCAGACCGTGGCGAGGCTGGCGACGATATTGACGATCAGGACCGGAATCCCGGGCAATGAGCGAACGTGAATCTCCTGCATCGGGTCCTCCTTGGCGGACGAATGTCTTATCACCATAATATCATTTTGATATCACTTGTCAACGCAAGGAAGCCGCCGCACGGGACGGCATCCCCGATCCCGCACACCGCAAAGGCGCCGCGCGATGCCGGGACGAAAGCGAGAATCGGCTGCCTTCCCGGGGCTGCGCCGAGATGGAACCGGGGCGCGCGGGATATTGACCCTCTCGGGAAAAGCGAGTAACATTCCCGCTCTTAACGCATTGACCCCTTCGGAGTTGCTTCATGTACGCGGTATTCAAAACCGGCGGCAAGCAGTACAAGGCCGCGCCCGGCGACATCATCCAGGTCGAAAAGCTCGACGCCGAAAACGGTGCTTCGGTGGAGCTCGATGAGGTACTGATGGTCGCCGACGGCGACGATGTCCGCGTCGGCTCGCCGACCATCGACGGCGGCAAGGTCACCGCGGAAGTCGTGAGCCACGGCCGCGGCGACAAGGTGCGGATCATCAAGTTCCGGCGCCGCAAGCACCACATGAAGCGCATGGGTCATCGCCAGCACTACACCGAAATCAAGATCACCGGAATCGAGGGCTGACAGCATGGCACACAAGAAAGCAGGCGGCTCGACACGCAACGGCCGCGATTCGAATCCCAAGTATCTCGGCGTCAAACGCTACGGCGGCGAGCAGGTCGAGGCCGGCAACATCCTGGTCCGCCAGCGCGGCACGCGATTCCGTGCCGGCGAGAACGTCGGCGTCGGCCGCGACCACACCCTGTTCGCCCTGTCCGACGGACGCGTGGTGTTCCGCGAGCGCGGCAAGCCGTCGCGCAAGTTCGTCTCGATCGAGCCGACCGAATAAGCCGGGCTCGACAACCGGGTACGAGAAAGCCGGCCCTCGCGCCGGCTTTTTTCGTCCCGGATCGCCGAGTTTCGCGTTTTCAGTGTCCGGTTTTCGGCGATCGGCGATCGGCAATCGGCAATCGTTCGGTCACCGCGGCACGGCGGGCGGCCGCCGCCGGACCTGGCGCACGACCGCTTTCCATCCAGAAGTCCGCGTGCTCAAGCTCGTCTGCTTGCTGAAGACTCCAACCTGAGAACTGAAAGCCCGAAGCCATGAAATTCGTCGACGAAGCAAGAATCGAGGTGCGCGCCGGGCGCGGCGGGCACGGCTGCGTCAGCTTCCGTCGGGAGAAGTACATTCCGCGCGGCGGACCCGACGGCGGCGACGGAGGCGATGGCGGCAGCGTGTGGCTGGAGGCCGACGCCGGCCTCAACACGCTGGTGGACTTCCGCCATGCGCGGCTGTTCCAGGCGCGCAACGGCCAGGGCGGCCAGGGTCGGCAGCGCACCGGAAAGTCCGCCGACGACCTGATCATCCGCGTTCCGCTGGGCACCGTTGCACGCAATGTCGAAACCGAGGAGATCATCGGCGACCTGACCGAGCCCGGCCAGCGCCTGCTGGTGGCCCGCGGCGGCGACGGCGGCAGGGGTAACGTGCGATTCAAATCGTCGGTCAACCGCACGCCGCGCCAATTCACCGAAGGCACGCCGGGCGAAGAACGGCAGATCGACCTGGAGCTGCGCGTGCTCGCCGATGTCGGCCTGCTCGGATTCCCCAACGCCGGCAAGTCGACGCTGATTTCTGCGGTCTCGAACGCCCGACCGCGCATCGCGGATTATCCTTTCACGACGCTTCACCCCAACCTGGGCGTGGTCCGCCTCGAGCCCGGACACAGTTTCGTGATCGCCGACATTCCGGGCCTGATCGAGGGGGCGGCCGACGGCGCAGGGCTCGGCCACCAGTTTCTGAAGCACCTCCGGCGCACCGGTCTGCTGCTTCACCTGGTCGAGGTGCAGCCGGCCGACGGCAGCGATCCGGCGGAACAGGTCCGGGCGCTGGAACGCGAACTCGAGCGTTTCGACCCCCGCTTGATGTCGAAGGATCGCTGGCTGGTCGTGACCAAGATCGACCAACTCCCCGACAGCGAACGCGATGCCGCATGCCGGCAGATCGTCGACGAACTCGAGTGGCGCGGAGCCTGGCACGCGATCTCGTCGGTCTCCGGAGACGGCCTGAAACCGTTGATCCATGCCATCGGCCGGTCTCTGAGCCAGGGCTGAACAACCGCATCGGGCGCGCACCGGACCTTCACGGCGGCTGTGTATCGATTCCGGAAACCGGATTGCTATACTCCAGCGATCCAGCGCCCGGCCACCGCCCCGATCCATGCCCGATTCCCGAATCAAGCCGCGATTGACGCCGCTGCGTCGACGTGTCATCGACAGGGAGCTCGACGCCTTGCTCGACCTGGAGGGCACCCCCAGGCAGCGACGTCTGAATGCGCTGGCCGGGCGCGCGCCGAGGATCCACGGCATTCTCCAGCGGCTGGTCTCGGCATCCGAGCATCCCACTGCGTTCGTGCAGGCTGCAGTCGAGCGCGCGGGCGGGCGAGCGCTGTCGGCGCTCGACGACGCGGATCCGCCCCTGCCTGAAGGAACGCGCGTCGACGCCTGGCGGCTGCTGGAGCCCGTCGGCGCCGGCGGAATGGGACGGGTCTATCGGGCCGAGCGAGCCGACGGCGCCTTCGAGATGACCGTCGCGATCAAATTCATCCGCAGCCGCAACGACCCGCTGATGGCCGAGCGACTTGCGCTGGAAACCCAGTTGCTGGCGCGACTCGACCATCCCAACATCGCTCGCGTGCTGGACGGCGGCACGCTCGCCGACGGACAGAACTATCTGGTCATGGAGTGGATCGACGGCCAGGACCTCACGCACTGCCGGAGCGACCCGGGCACCGATGCCGTCGAGTGCCTGCAACTGCTGGTCGAAATCGCCGAAGCCGTCGCTCACGCACATCAAAGACAGGTCGTGCACGGCGACATCAAGCCCGCCAACGTCCGGCTGAGCCGAGACCGCCGGCCGCGCTTGCTGGATTTCGGCGTCGCGCGCCTGATCTCCCACGACGATGCCGACGAAGCCGAGCCGAAAGCACTGACGCCCGCCTTCTCGGCACCCGAGCAAATGCGAGGCCAACCGGCATCGACGCAAACCGATGTCTATTCCCTCGGCGCGCTGCTGCGCTGGATGCTCACGGGAGACGCCGGCGGCGATGGTTCTCCGGTTGATCCGAAGCGCCTGTCGTTTCGGCGCGCCGACGCGCTCGCCGCGGTCATGGACAAGGCCATGAACCCAGACCCCGATGGCCGCTATCAAGCCGTGCCGGAACTGATCACCGACCTGCGGCGGCTGATCGAGTCGCGCCCGGTCTCGGCGCGACGCTACGGCGCGCTGGCCCGACTCGGCTTGTGGGCAGAGCGCCATCGCGCCGCCGCAACGCTGGCCGGACTGGCGCTGATGGCCGTGCTGACCGCGGTTGCGGGGATCGGATGGCAGGCACGGATTGCGGCGGCCGAACGCGACGCGGCTCGCTTCGAAGCCGAACGTTCGGCGTTGCTGCGCGAGCAGCTGGTGCTCTTGTTCCGCGAAGTCGGCCAGAACACTGCCGACTCGGACCTGTCCACCCGGGAATTGCTGGCGCAGAGCAGCGAGTTCGCCGGTCGTCTGCACGCCAACGACCCCCAGATGCTGGTTTCGATCAAGGCGCTGCTGGGCGAGATCTACATCGCGATGAACGACTTCGCCAGTGCCGAGCCGCTGCTCCAGGCGTTCGTCGACTATCGACCCAACCTCGCCTCACCCTTGATGCAGGCCGTGGTTCGAGCCGACCTCGCCCAGATCCGGCTACGCCAGGGCGAATCCGACCAGGCGCTGGCGCTGAGCGACGAGGCGATACGAACGCTGGAGCAAGCGCCGGGCCGGAACGCCGAGCGGATCGCCGATGCGATGCAGATTCGCGGCCAGGCGCTGCGCGGGCTGGGGCGCTGGGACGACGCCGTGGCAACACTGCAGCAGGCGCTGGAGCTGGCGCGCGACGCGCCCCGACCTTCCCGACTGCGCGCGACCGTGCACAACAACCTGGCGACCACGCTGATTTATGCCGGACGGGCCGGCGAAGCGCTGCCGCACCTGCGCTCGGCGCTGGATCACTGGCGCGAACTCGGGCTGGCCGACGGTTCCAGCGCGCTGACCGTGATGGCCAATCTCGCCTCGCTGCTGCATCAGCGCGGTCGCATCGTCGAAGCCGAACCGCTGTACCGGGAAGCCATCGAGTTGCGAGCCAGGCGCTATGGAGATTCCGGCGCGCTGGCTGCGATCCACCTCAACCTGGGTGCCCTGCTGGCGCAGCGGCAACGCGCTTCGCAGGCGCGTGAACACCTGGCGCGCGGCGTTGCCATGATCCGTCGTTTCGAGGGCGACGACAGCATCAGCTACATGCGCGCGCTGCTGTCCAGGGGGCGTGGAGAACTCGCGCTCGGGAATTTCGCCGCAGCCTCGAACGACCTGGAGGCGGCGCGGCAACGGTTCGCAGTCGCGGTGGGGCCGGAGCACCTGTTCGCGACGGTCGCCGCCTTCTATGCCGCGCTGGCAGACGCGCGCGACACCGATGCGCTGACTCCGGAGCTGGAGCGCGCGGTCGACAAACTGGCCGCGGATCGGCCCAGGACGGGCCGGCATCTGGCCGAGGCCCGCTGTGCCCAGGCGCGGTTGGCGCTTGACGATGACGCGTCACGCGCCATGGCTTTCGCACGCGAGTGTCTCGAGCTGCGCGAGGAATTGTCGATGGCCGACTGGCTGCTCGCCGATGCGCGAATCCTGTGGCTTGCCGCACGGACCGCGAACGGGGAAGCGGGGCTGGACCCGGAACTGCGAACCCAACGCACCCTGCTGGCCGAGACGCTCGGCGAGGATCATCCGAAACTGCGCTGGTACGATCACTGGCTGGATGCCCGAGCGACCCGGATCTGAACAGGGCTGCGCGCGGCGCGCGCGGCCCTTCACGGAAAAGCCCTACAGGGCCTTGATGTGCTGGGTCAAGCGCGACTTGTGCCGAGCGGCCTTGTTGGCGTGCATGATGCCCTTGGACACCGAGCGATCGATCGCCGGGACCGCATCACGGTAAGCGCTCTCGGCGGCTGCCTTGTCGCCGGCCTTGACGGCGTTGACGACCTTCTTGATCATCGTGCGCACGTACGAGCGCTGAGCCGCGTTGTTCTGCCGGTTGCGCTCGGCCTGGCGGGCGCGCTTGCGTGCTGAGGGGCTGTTGGCCACGTGTTGCTCCTGAAAACTCTGTCAATGGTGAAAATTCAGCCAGATAGTATCGCCTGTCTGGGTTCTCACGTCAATCACCGTGCGCGAGTCCCGGCGCTCCGGCGGCGTCGGTTCGCTGCGAAGTTCACGGCAGCCGTCGCGCTTGCAGCCTAGCCTGCCGGCTCGCAAGCACGAGCCCGACTGTTCCGATCCATGTCCCGTCATCCCAAACCGCGGTTCGCGCCGGCGCGAACCGCGGCTTCGAACTGCGCTAATCTGCTCCGACGCCACCGGAACCCGCACCGCACTGCCCATGAGCCTGCTTCGATCGACGTTCGCGTTTTCGGCGATGACGCTGGTTTCGCGCGTCCTCGGACTGGCGCGCGACGTCGTTCTGGCCAGCTGGTTCGGCGCTTCGCGCGCTACCGACGCGTTCTTCGTCGCGTTCAAGATCCCGAACTTCCTGCGACGGTTGTTTGCCGAAGGATCGTTCTCGCTGGCGTTCGTGCCGGTGTTGTCCGAATACCGCGAGCGCGCCGACCACGCGGCGCTCAAGTCGCTGATCGATGCAACCGCCGGGTGCATGATCGCGGTTCTCCTGGGGCTGACTGCGGTCGGCGTGCTCGCCGCGCCGATGCTGATCACGGTCTTCGCGCCGGGGTTCGCCGACCAGCCGGAGCAACAGCATCTCGCCGGCGAGATGCTGCGCGTGACCTTCCCCTACCTGCTGTTCGTCGCGCTGACCGCGCTGGCCGGAGGCATCCTGAATTCGCTCGGGCGCTTCGCGATCCCGGCGCTGACGCCGGCACTGCTCAACGTCAGCCTGATCGTCGCGGCCGTCGCCTTCAGCAGCCATTTCGACGAGCCGGTCAAGGCGCTGGCCTGGGGCGTGCTCGCCGCCGGCATCTTGCAGCTCGCGGTCCAGCTGCCGGTCCTGGCTCGTCACGGCGTGCTGCCGATCCCGCGTCCGGACTTCGCCCATCCCGGCGTGCGCCGGATCCTGAAGTTGATGGTGCCGACGCTGTTCGGGTCTTCGGTGGCACAGATCAACCTGCTGTTCGACGTGCTGATCGCATCGCTGCTGGTCGAGGCCAGCATTTCGTGGCTTTACTACGGCGACCGGTTGATGGAGTTCCCGCTCGGTCTGTTCGGGGTGGCGCTGTCGGTGGTGATCCTGCCGACGCTGTCGTCGCAACACGCGCGAGCCTCCAGCGCCGATTTCCGCGCCACGCTGAACTGGGCGGTGACGCTGGGCTGGCTGATCGCGCTACCGGCGGCCGTCGGCCTGGCGGTTCTCGCCGGCCCGATTGCCGCGACCCTGTTCGGCTACGGTGCGTTCGGCGCCGAGGACGTGCGCATGACCTCGCTGGCGCTGACGGCCTATTGCGCGGGTTTGCCGGCCTTCATCGGCGTCAAGATCCTGGCGCCGGGTTTTTACGCGCGTCAGAACACCCGCACCCCGGTACGCATCGCGGTGATCGCGCTGGCCGCGAACATGGGGCTCAACATCGTGTTCGTGCTCGCGCTGACCGCATGGCTGGCCGGCGGACGATTCGACGACGGCCTGTTCGCCGCGCTTGCAGCGCATCCCGGCGCCCACGTCGGGCTGGCCGCCGCTTCCAGCGCCGCCGCCTGGCTGAACGCGGGACTGTTATGGCGCCACCTGGCGCTCGACGGGTTACGCCCCCGACCGATGAGCCGCGCGATGACCCTGGCGCCGCTGGCCGCCGCGGCGATGGGCGCCGCGGTGCTGCTGTTGGCGCCGGTCGGCGAGCACTGGCTGGAATGGTCGCTCGCCACCCGGCTGGGATGGCTCGCCGCCATGGTTGCACTCGGCGCGGCGATCTATGCCGCGGTGCTGCGAATCGGCGGCCTGCGGCCCGGCCAGCTGATGCGCCCGGAAATGCCGGATGCGGCCGAGCCGCCGCGGTAACGGACGCGCCGCCTCCGGACGCACGTTGACGCACGAACCGCTACACTCGGGATCGAACCGGTGCGGGCGCGCGTCGCCGCCGGAACCGTCCCGCACGGGTCGCCCCACCGACCGTCACCCCGAGACTTCAAGACCATGAAACCGACCACGCCGACATCGACGTCGCGCAGGCCCTGATGCGACTGATCCGAACGCTACCGTTCCGACCGGCGCGGCCGATGTCGGTGACCATCGGCAACTTCGACGGCATCCACCGCGGGCACCAGGCCCTGATCGCCGAAGCCGTCGCGGCTGCGCCCGATCTGATGCCCGCGATGATGTTCTTCGAGCCCCTGCCGATGACCTTCTTCCGCCCCGCTCAGCCGGTGCCGCGGGTCATGAAACTGCGCGATCGCGTCCGGGTGAGCCGGACGCTGGGGCTCGAGGCATTGATTCGCTGTCGCTTCGACCGCGCGTTCTCGCAACTTTCGCCCGAAGCCTTCGCTCGCGACGTGCTGGCTCGAGGCTGCGGCGCACGGCGTGTCGTCGTCGGACCCGACTTCCGTTTCGGTCATCATGCGACCGGCGATGTCGACACGCTGGCCCGGCTGGGAAGTCTCCACGGCTTCGAGACCCGGATCGTCGACACCGTGCGCGACAGCGGCGGCGACCGGGTCTCTTCGAGCCGGCTCCGGGCGGCGCTGGCCGCGGGCGATCTGGCGCTGGCCGGGCATCTGCTCGGCCGCCCCTACTCGATTTCGGGCCGCGTCGTGCGTGGCAACCAGCTGGGTCGCGACCTCGGCTTCGCAACGGCCAATCTGCGCGTCGCCGAGCCGCCGGCGCTGGGCGGGATTCTCGCCGTGCGCGTCAACGGCGCAGGACTCGCCGGACATCCCGGCGTCGCCAGCCTCGGCCGGCGCCCGACCGTTGCCGGCCGCGACTGGCTGCTGGAAGTCCATCTGTTCGATTTCAACGCAAACCTGTACGGCCGGCACCTGGACGTCGAGTTCGTCGGCTTCATCCGCGAAGAACTGCACTTCGACTCGCTGGAGGAAATGACCCGGTGCATGCATGACGACGCAGCGCGTGCAAAACGGATCCTCGACTCCAGCCCCAATCGGCGACAATAGGCGTTTCTGCGCCGACCGGCGACCAACCAAGAATGTCCATGGATTACAAAGACACCATCAATCTTCCGCGCACGAACTTCCCGATGAAGGCTTCACTGGCGCAGCGCGAGCCGACCATGCTGGCGCAGTGGGAACGCGATGCGCTGTACCGGAAGATCCAGGACGCCACGGCCGACCGGCCGACGTTCACCCTGCACGACGGCCCGCCCTACGCCAATGGCGACATTCATATCGGTCACGCGCTGAACAAGATCCTCAAGGACTTCATCGTGCGCTCGGCGCTGCTGGCCGGCTACCGCTCGCCGTACGTCCCGGGCTGGGACTGCCACGGGCTGCCGATCGAGCTGCAGGTGGAGAAAAAAGTCGGAAAAGTCGGCCACAAGGTCGACGCGGCAACGTTTCGGCAGAAGTGCCGTGAGTACGCGCAGACCCAGATCGAGCGGCAGCGCGCAGGGTTCAAGCGGCTCGGCGGGCTGGGCGACTGGGAGCATCCCTACGTCAGCATGGATTTCTCCTTCGAGGCCAACATGCTGCGAGCGCTGGCGCAGATCGTCGAGCGCGGCCACCTCAAGCGCGGCGTCAAGCCGGTTCACTGGTGCTTCGACTGCGGCTCGGCGTTGGCCGAGGCCGAGATCGAATACCAGGACAAGACCTCGACCGCCGTCGACGTGCTGTTCGAGGCCGCCGATCCGGCGGCGATGGCCGCCGCCTTCGACATCGAGGACTCCGCACAGCGCACCGGCATCGTGATCTGGACGACGACGCCCTGGACGCTGCCGGCCAACCAGGCCGTCGCGCTGAACGCCGAACTCGACTACGACCTGATCGCCGCGCGCTTCGACGGCGAGGCGCTGCGACTGATCGTGGCCTCGGAGCTGCGCGATCGCTTCGTGCAGCGATGCGGGCTGGAAGCCGTCGAGGTGCTGGGTACGACGACCGGCGCGACGCTGGAGCACCTGCGCCTCAAGCATCCGTTCAACGACTACGACGTGCCGGTCATCCTCGGCGAGCACGTCACCACCGAAACCGGCACCGGTGCCGTGCATACCGCGCCCGGTCACGGTCAGGAAGACTTCGACATCGGCCAGCACTACGACCTGGCCGTGGTCAACCCGATCGACGCCCGCGGCGTGTTCCAGGCCGATACCCCGGAAGTCGGCGGCGAGCACGTGTGGAAGGCCAACGATCGACTGGTCGACGTGCTGCGAAAGCGCCGGGCGCTGCTGTGCGGCGAGGCATTCGAGCACAGCTACCCGCACTGCTGGCGCCACAAGTCGCCGACCGCATTCCGCACCACCCCGCAGTGGTTCATCTCGATGGACCAGGCGGGCCTTCGGCGCGATGCGCTGGCCGCCATCGACGGCGTGCGCTGGGTGCCCGAGTGGGGCGAGGCCCGTATCCGCGGCATGATCGAGAACCGGCCCGACTGGTGCATTTCGCGCCAGCGCACCTGGGGCGTTCCGATCGGGCTGTTCGTCGACCGCGACAGCCAGGACCCGCATCCCGATTCGGCCGCCCTGCTTCGCAAGCTCGCCGACATCGTCGAGACCGACGGCGTCGATGCCTGGTACGGCGACGATATCGGCCAGCAGCTCGGCGTCGATACCGAGCGCTACGAACCGGTGCCCGATATCCTCGACGTATGGTTCGACTCCGGCGTCACCCACTACTGCGTGCTCGACCAGCGCCCGGAGCTCGAGCGTCCGGCCAGCATGTACCTGGAAGGCTCCGATCAGCACCGCGGCTGGTTCCATTCCTCGCTGCTGACCTCGGTGGCGATGCACGGGGAGGCGCCCTACAAGGGTGTGCTGACGCACGGCTTCACCGTCGACTCGGCCGGCAAGAAGATGTCGAAGTCGCTGGGCAACGTGATCGCACCGCAGCAGGTCATGAAAACGCTGGGCGCCGATATCCTGAGGCTGTGGGTCGCGGCGGCCGACTACCGCCAGGAGATGGCCGTCTCCGACGAAATCCTCAAGCGCACCGCCGACGCCTATCGAAGAATCCGAAACACCGCGCGCTTTCTGCTCGGCAACCTGCACGACTTCGATCCCGCCGCGCACCGCGTTGCACCAGGCGAGATGCTGCCGCTGGACCGCTACGCCGTCGATCTGGCCGGAAGATTGAACGCCGAAGTCGTCGATGCCTATGCCAACTACCGGTTCTGGCAGGTGTACCAGCGCGTGCATCACTTCTGCTCCATCGACATGGGCGCCTACTATCTCGACGTGATCAAGGATCGGCTCTACACCATGCCGACCGGACACCCGGCACGCCGGTCCGCGCAGACCGCGATGTTCGCCATCCTCGAAGCGCTGGTGCGCTGGCTGGCGCCGATCTGCAGCTTCACGGCCGAGGAGATCTGGTCGGAGATGGCGAATCGGGAACACGACACGGTGATGTTGTCGACCTGGGTCGACGACCTGCCGGCCATGGCAGCCGACGAGCGCGCACGCATGGCCCGACTGCGCCGCGTGCGCGAAGTGGTCGGCCCGCGCCTCGAAGCCCTGCGACGCGACAAGGCGATCGGCTCTTCGCTGGCCGCCGAGGTGACGCTGGAGGCCGACGGCGTGCTGCGCGAAGATCTGGAGGCCATCGGCGATGAACTGCGGTTCCTGCTGCTGACCTCCGAGGCCCGGCTCGGCCCGGTTGGCGACGCCGACGAAGCCGCCGAGGTCGACGGCTCGACGCTGCGGGTATCGGTACAGGCGAGTTCGAACCCGAAGTGCATCCGCTGCTGGCACCTGCGCGCCGACGTCGGCTCGGAGCCGGAGCACCCGGAAATCTGCGCACGCTGCGTCGACAACGTCGACGGCAACGGCGAAGACCGCAGCTGGGGCTGACCGCGATGGATACCGGCCACCCGAGAATGACGCTGCCGCGCGCCGGCGCATGGCTGCTGCTGGCCGCGCTGATCGTCGCGCTGGACCTGTGGACCAAGCATCTCGCGGTCGCCAATCTCGAACTCTATCGTCCCATCCCGATCACCGACTGGCTGAACATGACGCTGGCCCACAACACCGGTGCGGCATTCAGCCTGTTCGCCGATCACGGCGGCTGGCAGCGCTGGTTCTTCATCGTGTTCGCATCCGGCATCAGCATCTTCCTTCTGATCTGGATGTGGCGGCTGCCGCTGACCGCGCGACTGCTCCCGGCAGCGCTGATGCTGATCCTGGGCGGCGCCATCGGCAATCTGGTCGACCGCGTCCGGCTGGGCTACGTCGTCGACTTCATCGACGTCCATTACAACAACTGGCACTGGCCGGCGTTCAACATTGCCGACTCGGCAATCGTGATCGGTGTCACGCTGATGCTCGCCGAAAGCCTGATGCCGCCGCGAAAACCGCCGCAGGAGTGACCTCCGGTCGATTCCCCGGATACCGCGGAATCTCGGAAAAGGATTGTAATTCGGCGCTAAGTGCATGAAAATGGGCGCCGGGGGATCGGAGATCTGATCGACAGGAGAGCATTCATGGCGACCACGCGCGACGAGCTGGAAACCTTTGTCTGGGAAGGCAAAGACAAGCGCGGCAAGGTCCTGAAGGGAGAGCGCGCCGCGCGCAGCCAGACCCTGGTGCGGGCCGAACTGCGCAAGCAGGGCATCACCCCTTCACGCGTCCGGAAAAAGCCCAAGCCGCTGTTCGGCGGCGCCGGCAAGAGCATCAGGGCTCGCGACATCGCGATCTTCACTCGTCAGCTGGCGACGATGCTCAATGCCGGTATCCCGCTGGTACAGTCGTTCGGCATCATTTCTGCGGCGGTCGAGAATCCGCGGATGCAGAAGCTGATCAACACGATCCGCGTCGATGTCGAATCGGGCGCCACGCTGGCCGAAGCGCTGGCCAAACACCCGGCCTATTTCGACGAACTCTACGTCAACCTGGTGTACTCGGGCGAAAGCGCCGGCGTGCTGGACCAGGTGCTCGACAGCATCGCGACCTACAAGGAACGCATCGAGTCGATCAAGGGCAAGATCAAGAAGGCCTTGTTCTATCCGGCCACGGTGATCGGCGTTGCCGTGCTGGTCACCGCGATCCTGCTGGTCTTCGTGATCCCGCAGTTCGAGAGCATCTTCCAGAGCTTCGGCGGCGACCTGCCGGCGTTCACGCGCCTGATCGTCGATCTGTCGGAGTCGCTTCAGCAACGCGGCTGGATCTACCTGATCGGGTTCATCGCGATCGTGGTCGGTATCATCCAGGCCAAGAAACGCAGCAAGCCGTTCGCACATTTTCTCGACCGGGCGAGCCTGAAGATTCCGGTCATCGGCGCGGTGCTGGAGAAAGCCGCACTGAGCCGCTTCGCGCGCACGCTGGCCACGACGTTCGCCGCCGGCGTGCCGCTGGTCGACGCACTCAAGACCGTGGCCGGCGCGACCGGCAACGTCGTCTACGGCGACGCCGTGATGCAGATCCGCGACGACGTCGCAACCGGGCACCAGCTGCAGCTGGCAATGCAGCAGACCGGGTTGTTTCCGCCGATGGTCGTGCAGATGACGGCAATCGGCGAGGAAGCCGGCTCGCTCGACGCGATGCTGAACAAAGTGGCCAACTTCTACGAAGAAGAGGTCAACAACACCGTCGATGCGCTGTCCAGCCTGCTCGAGCCGTTCATCATCATCCTGATCGGCATCATCGTCGGCGGCATCGTGGTGGCGATGTACCTGCCGATCTTCAAGATGGCCGCGGTCATGTAACCGATGGCGTTTCTTGCTTCGCTTTCGCCGCCGGCGCTGTTTGCGCTGGTGGCCGCACTCGGCCTGCTGGTCGGCAGTTTCCTCAACGTGGTGATCCTCAGGCTGCCGGCGCGCCTGTTCCACGACTGGACATGCCAGTGCCGCGAACTGCTCGAAATCGAAGCCCCGGACACCGAGGCCGAGCCGGCCGGGATCGCGACGGGAAGGTCGCGCTGCCCGAAGTGTCGAACCCCGATCGCGTT
Organism: uncultured Halomonas sp.; assembly: GCA_964415285.1. GTDB lineage: Bacteria > Pseudomonadota > Gammaproteobacteria > Xanthomonadales > Wenzhouxiangellaceae. The sequence goes on from CAYPZP010000021.1 coordinate 24,351, forward strand.
CTACGACAACATCCCGGTGCTGAGCTGGCTGCTGCTGCGGGGGCGTTGCCGCCAATGCGGCGAGCGGATCGCGGTTCGCTACCCGTTCGTGGAACTGGCCACCGCGTTGCTTTCGGCGTGCGTCATCGTCGTGCATGGACCCACCGTCGAGGGCCTGGCCGGCCTGGGACTGACCTGGGCGCTGATCGCGGCGACCGGCATCGACCTGGACCACAAACTGCTGCCGGACCAGATCACGCTGCCGCTGATCTGGGCCGGATTGATCGTCAACCTGTTCGGCTTGTTCACCGATCTGCAGTCGGCGGTCATCGGCGCAATCGCCGGCTATCTCGTGCTGTGGACCGTGTTCCACCTGTTCCGGCTGGCCACCGGCAAGGAAGGCATGGGCTACGGCGACTTCAAGCTGCTGGCCGCCATCGGCGCCTGGTTCGGCTGGCAGGTGCTGCCCACGGTGATCCTGCTGGCATCCGGCGTCGGCGCCGTCATCGGCCTGCTGCTGATCGCAATGCGTCGGATGGGCCGGGAAGTGCCGATCGCGTTCGGCCCGTTTCTGGCCGCCGCCGGCTGGCTGATCCTGGTCTTCGGCGAACGCATCGTCGATTTCTGGCTGGTACTCTGAGCGCCGTACTTCATTCACCCGCGAGCTGAACGATGACCCGAACCGTGCACTGCGTCTATCTAGGGCGCGAAGCCGAAGGCCTGAGCCGCAAACCGCTGCCGGGTGAACTCGGCGAACGCATCTACAACCAGATCTCGGCCGAGGCGTGGCGCGAGTGGATGGCGCACCAGACCATGCTGATCAACGAAAGGCGCCTGTCGCCGATCGACCCCGAACATCGCAAATACCTGGAACAGCAGGCCGAAGCATTCCTGTTCGGCGGCAAGGTCGACCGTGCCGACGGCTACGTGCCGCCCGCGGATTGACCCACCGGCCGAGCCGATCCGCCGCCGGCCCCGGCGGCGGCCCAGGCATCGAAGTCCAGCGGGCGGATTTCGTCGATGATGCAGCGCGTGCCGTCCAGCCGAACGCGATCGTTGACGCGCAAGCGCTTCGAAATCACCGGATCCAGAACCAGCCGATCCGCCTCGCGTACATGTGCGATGCAGGGCTCGCGCAGCGTCAGCACGTAGTAACGGTTCCGGTCGAAGCGCAGCAACACCTTCTTCTCGTCCACGGGCCGCCACTCGAGCAGGCTCACGAACCGGAAGTCCGATATCGGGTCGTCGACGTAGTCGGAATACTGCGCGCCGTTGTGGCGTTCTTCGACGCCCGCGCACGCGGAAACCAACAGGATCGCCAGCGCCAACGGCCCGGATTTGAGAAACTGGTTCATCGCGCACCTCTGCATGGAAATCGTCTCATGGATTTGACCGGCAAACCGCTCCGATTGTTTCAATCCACTTCGCGGTGGCTTCTGCTGGCGCTGTTCATGATCGCCCCGAACGCACACGCCGGCGGCGCCGACGTGCCGATCGTCGCACTGGATCCGCCATCGGGCTCGGGGTCGCTTGCCCCCGACCTCGCGGTGCTGCCGTCGGGTCAAGCCGTGCTGACCTGGCTGGAGACCGACCGCGCCGGCGGCCACGCGCTGCATCTATCGCGTTTCGACGGCACCCGGTTCGGACCGGAGCAGACGATCGCGCGCGGCAGTGACTGGTTCGCGAACTGGGCCGACACGCCGCGCGTTTTCGCGCTCGACGACGAGCGCTGGCTGGCCCACTGGCTGGTCAAGACCGCCGAAGCGCCCTACGCCTACCATGTACACCTTGCCAGCACCGTCGATGGCGGGAGCAACTGGATCGCGCAAGGCAGGTTGCATTCCGACCGCAGCCCGACCGAGCACGGTTTCGTCAGCTACTTCGCCGAGCCCGGAGGACCGGCGTCGGCGGTCTGGCTAGACGGTCGCCAGACCACGACTCCAGATGGCCCCATGACGCTCAGGACCGCGAGCCTGATCGAAGGCCGCCGTTCCGGCGAACTGCTGCTCGACGAGCGGGTCTGCGACTGCTGCCAGACCGCCGGCGCCGTGACCGACCGCGGACCGGTGGTGGTCTACCGCGACCGGACCGAAGGCGAGATTCGCGACATCGCCATCGTCCGACGCACGGAACGCGGCTGGAGCCGACCGGAACCGGTGCACGCCGACGGCTGGAAGATCGGCGGCTGCCCGGTCAACGGCCCGGACGTGGCCGCCGACGGCGATACCGTGGTCGTGGTCTGGTTCACGATGGCGGAAGCCACGCCGCGCGTGCGGATGGCTGTTTCGCGCGATGCCGGGGCGCACTTCGACGAGCCGGTCGCGCTTTCGACCGGCAGCGCGCTCGGACGCGTTCAGGTCGTCTCGCATCCCGGCGGCTTCATCACGACCTGGATGGACGAATCAGACGACGGCGCCGTGCTGCGGATGGCGCGTCTGGATACCGGCGGCGCGTTGCTGGATCAGCGCGCGATGCTGTCGCTCCCGGCCGGCCGAGTCGGTGGATTCCCGCGCATCGGCGTCGTCGGCGAGCAATTGCTGGTGACCTGGACCGCCACCGGGAATTCCGGCGGGCCACGCCCGACCACTCGGGTCCGCGCCGGGCTCGTCGACCTGTCGAGCAACCCGCCACCGGGTTGACTTCGCGAGCGGTTCACGGTTTAATACGCGGCTTGCGGTCGTTCGACCCATGCATCCGGCAACGCGACGGCCAGGTAGCTCAGTTGGTAGAGCAGGGGATTGAAAATCCCCGTGTCGGCGGTTCGATTCCGTCCCTGGCCACCATCCCTTCTTGAACCCGT